>JAQUQI010000006.1 GCA_028716165.1 Candidatus Omnitrophota bacterium | reverse complement strand
CATAGTGGCTGTGCAATACAATATTGTCGCATCCCAGCGCTTTACATACACGCAGGCCGGAAAGCATACGCTGTTTTGACAGATTACGGATACGCGTATCAGAACTTGCCGGGGCAAGGTCAAGAAAGGGCCCGTGTATCCTTTTTGCGGCCTTGACCTTTGCGAATTCCCTGTTTATCAGCTCTATGCTATCCTGGTTGTGGTTATCAATAAAATCTGAATTTATATAGATTTCAAAATTGACGCCTAAATCCAGATAATACCTTATATCTTTTATAAGACTGTGAACAGGCACGTGATAATAAATACTTCTTCCGTTCATATTCATGCGCTTTGTCCGGGCCTCTGGCTCATAAATATATCCCGTATATGATTAAATACGCTTACATATTCCGAACAGGCATAATCAGGATATGTCCACGTACGCGGCCGAAAAGAATGTTTTTGGTAAGAAAGCGTGGTTTCCGCATATATGCCTGACGAAAGATATATACGATGGCTGTAATCCTTTGTAGAGGCAAGCACAAGCTTGGCATCGGTTATATAACCTGGATCTATGTTCACTGTGCGTTTTAATACAAGCGCCTTCTTTGCCAGCCGTCTTTCCAGTTTATTTGTAATTACTTTTATACCGGCGAGCTGGCCGGGCTGTATAAGCCTCTTGAAACTTAAAAAAAACCTGCGTAAACCATGGCCCATCTCATTAGTATAATAATCCGTAAAGTTAAAATCCATCGGGCCGGTCCTGTAGTCAATCTTACCAAAAAACCTGATAAGCTGTTTTTCGGCAAGGCAGAATGAAGCATCGTGAGCAGACAAGATGCCGACAACCAGCTTTACAGGCAAAACAGGCTTGATGTTACCCATGGCCTATAAACTTTTTACCTCCCAAACCTCTTTATCAATAAGATGAGCAATATTGTCTATTTGGGCGATGGCGTGCTCAATAACCTTTCTGAAGTATTCCGCCTGCATATGAGACCTTTCCAGCTCATATAACCTGGCCTCCATCTCCTTAAGCTGTATATACATTTTCTTGAGCTTGACAGCGTGCCGGTAATTACGTAATCTGGCGCGCAGAAAATCCCGCAATCTCTTACTATCGCCTCTCCTGATGCTGACAATAGATACGCCCATGCCCGGATAATATCCCTGCTGTGACGGTTTGGCCCTCCAGGCGACTTTAGCATCAACGACAACAGGCGTATTACTGCCTGGAAGCCCAAACTCAAGGCGAAGTCTGGTGCCGAGAGGGAACGTGATATTACCACGCAAAAAGACCCCCTCCCTTGTCATGTTTTTAGTGTCAAGAAGATAAGCGCTTACGGTATGCTTGGTTTTTTTGTCAAGCCTATATACTTTAATATTTATGTTGACCGCCAGCCTCTTTAAATACCGCCTGTCTCTTCTGTCCATATGCCCTCTAATGCAAAAACACGCCTTAGGTCTTTTGCGCGGCGGGACTATCAACAACCAAAGGGTATCTGACCTTTAGCTCTCCATCCAATAATACCTCAACAGCATACTCTCCCGGCCGGTCAAAGCATATATTATTAAACTGCGCGACTATCCGGTGCTTGGATTTCAGATCAGCCAGGCAGAATTCAGTCTCTTTATCCTCAATAAGCCTCGTATTATCAGGGCGTATCAACCTTGTTCTTTGTCTAAACTTTCCCGTACCGCTGCACCAGCAGTTCATAACGAAAAGCCTGGGATGTGTGGCGGGAAAAACGCTTGAGGCTATGGTCTCAAAAAGCCCAAGCAGCATGAATTTGCCGTTATCTTCACGCCTTACATCATCGCAAAGGATGGAAAAAAGTAATGTCGGTTCTATGCGTTCCATATCCATAAACATCCTTTAGGCGGTTTTAGAGTTAACCGGGCCGCCTGACAGAACAAATTTTACTGTTTCATTATTTTCAAAAATGCCCGGGCAACAACAGGATCAAACTGGGTGCCGGCATTGCGCCTGATCTCATCAATAGCTTTTTGCCTGAACATGGATTTCCTGTAAGGCCTGTTTGATGTCATTGCCTCAAAGGCGTCAGCCACGGCAATCACTCTTGATTCAATGGGAATAGCATCACCCTTAAGGCGTGAGACATAACCCTGACCGTCAAAACGTTCATGCTCATGGTATACTATAGGAACCACGTCTTTGAGCCTGGGCAAATGCTTAAGTATGTTTACCGCGTAGATAGGATGCTTTTTAATAATATCAAACTCCTGGCTCGTAAGCCTTGAGGGCTTAAGCAACACGCTGTCAGGGATACCGATTTTTCCTATATCATGAAGCATGCTGGCAAGCCTGATCTTCTTAAGCGTGTCTTCCGGCAGTTTTAACTTCTTGCCTATTTCAACGGCGATATCGGTAACCCTGCTTGAATGTCCATGGGTATAATGGTCTCTGGCGTCAATCGCGGCCGCGAGCGAAAATATACTCCCCTCGTATAATTCATGCATCTCCTGGAAAAGCCTGCAATTGCTGATTGCCGTACCGGCTTCGTGGGCAAGTATCATAAGAAGCCCGGCATCATCCTTATCAAAGAGATGCTTGTTTTTATACTTACCCAGGTTTAAAACACCCAGCAAAAACCCGTTAGACATGATAGGCACGCTTAACGCGGACCTTAATTTCAACCCGCGCATATACCTTTTAACACCTTTTGGTATTTCGTGGCCTTTATTTATAATAATAGGCTCTCCTGTCTTAGCGACCATACCCGAGATGCCAGAGCCTATCCTGACCCTTGCCTTGGCCGCTATATTCCTGGGTATGCCAACAGAACTTTTAATACGCATATAATCGTCTTTCTCTACCAGCATAAGCGAGGCCCTGTCCGAACCGCTTTCCATAACAGCCGCTTTTAATATAAGCTCGCACAATTCATCAATATCCTGCATCCTTATCATCTTCTTACCGTACATCATTATGGTCTGAAGCCTGGCAAAATCCCTCTTTTTATAAATGTCGGAAACGCAGACGATATTATTACCCATAGCTTCTATAATTATCTTATTAGCTGTTTTTAGTTTTTCAATGTCATCACCGCAATGTGATGAAACCAGGTCAAGGAGCATGGAACGCAGGAGCATGAGCGCTTGTATGACATCAGCGGCGTTTGAGGCGCTAAGATAATCCTTGAGTATGAGCCTTTTAAAAACATATTCGCATCTTTTTAGTTTGGGGTTCATAATATCGCTGATAAGGTTTTTAAAAAACACACGCATGCCTTCGGTGTGGGCCTTTTTTGTAATCATGTCCTTGTCCCTTAAGAAACCCGGAACATTGAATACCGATTCGGACCATTTTTCTACAATAGCTGCCGACATGTTCTTCAATAAACGGCAGACCTCTTTTTTGGCATTTTTATACTGCATATACGCTTCTTTCTCCTCTCGCGGGTTTCTTTGACAACAAGCGCCTTATCCTTTCCTATTGCATCAATAGTCCCGATAAGGATATAAGGGTAGAATGCTGGTAGCCAAATTTAAAAAACTGCCTTACGCTAAAAAAAATACAAGATCTCTCTGCCGCGGCGGGCATTGTCACGCCTGCCTGAATAATAAACTAAAAAAATAATCTACCGGTAATGCCGCGATCATAACAAACCTCTTGCAAGATCCTTATCTGATTAAGCTAAGTTTTTTTAGGCCTGCTCTCGGACCTTCTGCGCTTGGAGAAAACGCATTTTTCATAGGCCGCCGCTTAAATTACCTAAAAAAACCCTTTATGCCAAAGCATCTTTCAAGGCCTGCGGGATACGTCTGGGCTTACCTAAAACATCCGTGCACACATGAACAGTACTGCCCTCGGCAAGCAAATCATCGCCGCGAAAAATATTGCAGGCAAATGTCACGCTGGTATTTCCCACTTCAGGTATAAAACAGTCAATGTCCAAAAGGTCATCATAACGCGCGGGCATCCTATAACAGCACTGGGCGCGGACAACCATAAGCCTCAAACCCATATCGCTCTCTATGCGCGTATAAGGACAGCCCGCTTTTCTTAACAGCTCCGTCCTGGCAACTTCAAACCAAACGAAATAATTAGAGTAATAGGCAACGCCCATCCGGTCTGTCTCTTTATAGCGAACTCTCAATTGCGCGGTATGCTTGGCCATCTAAATTATTTATATCCTATCAGCATATTTTATAATGAAGCATTACTATCTCAATATCGTTCAACATCAGCCGTTCGCTTTCCACAAAATTTTTCTTTTTTGTCAAAAGTTTTATGGCAGAGGCCATACCGGCAGTCGCCCTGAAAACGACAAGCTTGTACTTATTCATCTTACAAAAATCCAAAGCCGTATCAACAAGCATAAGGCCGATATTCCTGCCTCTATGGCTGGGGTGCACGAACAGCCTCCTCAAGAGGGCCGTCGTTTCGCTGTCTTGTTTTATCCCGACAGTGCCTATGATCTGACCGCCTTCTTCCATCACGAGAAATTTCTCTTTCAGGTTCCCGTATGCATGGGCAATGTTTTCCAGATCGCCATACTCATATGCCTTCTCATCCCCCGGGTATTCCTTTTTCATGACAGAACTTATAAGCGTTTTTATGTCCGGCGAATCCGGCGCCTGATATGATCTTATATGCATATAAAACTCCTTACCGTTTACCGGCAGGCTGTCCCAAAATACCGGTAAAACAAACGCAATCTCCGTTTATTTTTGGAGATTGCCGGGTTTAATATAGCCCCAGGACAGACCGGTTAATTATATCTTCGGGCACATCATGGCAAACAACCGCGTGGCCTATTCTTGCAGGCAGTATCCAGCGCTTTTTGCCTTTTATAGTTTTTTTGTCATACAGCGCCGCGGACAATATAGCTTGCGCCTTCACACCCTTTATCCTGACCGGCAGGCCGGCGCGGGATAATATACCCCTTAACCTGTCATAGGAGGATTTATCTGCCATGCCGAGTGAAACCGATATTGAAAACGCCGCAAGCATGCCTATCGCGACAGCCTCTCCATGATTGATTGAATTATCATAGCCTGCCGCCGCCTCTACGGCATGGCCTATAGTGTGGCCGAAATTTAACAGACTGCGGTAACCGTTCTTTTCGCGTTCATCAAGGCTGACAACCCCGGCCTTGAGCTTGCTGCAGCGCATTACTATATATTCAAGATGTTTCATGTCAAGGGCCAGTATGCCCTTCAAGTTTTTTTCAAGATACCGGAACAGCCGCTGGTCAAATATTACCGCGTACTTTATAACCTCCGAAAGGCCGTTTATTATCTGGCGCGCGGGCAGGCTTCTCAAAACGCTGATATCGCTTATAACAACCGCGGGCTGATGGAAGACGCCTATCAAGTTTTTGGCAAAATCCGTATCTATGGCGGTCTTACCGCCTATAGCCGCGTCAACCTGGGCGAGAAGAGTGGTCGGAATTTGCGCAAAACCGATTCCGCGCCGGTAGGTTGAAGCCGCAAAACCGCTAAGGTCGCCTGCAACGCCCCCGCCCAGCGAGGCCACGATGCAAGAACCTCTTGCCTTGTCAAAGTCCGCCAGCGCCCTGATTATTTTAATCCAGCTTGCCTGCGACTTGGCCGACTCCGAATCAGCGATATCAAAAAAAATAAATCTCAAGCCTGACTTTTCAAGCGCTCTCTTCAGCAAGGCCCCGTAAAAAGACCTTACCCTTTTGTTGGTAACAATAAAACAGCTGTCATAACCGTTTATCGCGCGCATAATATTTCCGGCATCCGCCAAAATGCCCGCGCCGATACGGATAAAATAACTTCTTGGGCCGAGGTCAACCTTTATCCTTGTCATAAAACCAATCCTCTGATTTTGTTTGAGTATAACAGTAAATATGAAAACTGTCAACACCCTAAGAACATTTGCGAAGACATTAAAAGGCGCCGGAAAGACAGCTTTTGCCGTCGCGAGGCATACGGCTGGACAGGCAAACACGTGCGGCATCACTTTTTTGCGGCCCGGCTTGAAACCATTTTAACGGGGCAGGGGTGTTTTTAAAAATAAGATGAAAATTGATATTTTATTAAAACATGGATATGGGAATATCAAGAAACCTGACCATGAAAAGAATTATACCGTAAAAAATCTTTCTGAACATACCGCTCCAGATTACGAGTATAACCAGCAAAAAACCATAGGGCTGAAGGCGGTCGTACAAGGCAAGATATCTGTATGGCAGGATAGAACTTATGATTCGGGAGCCGTCAAGGGGCGGAATAGGCAAAAGATTAAACGCGCACAGGAAACAATTTATTATCGCCGCCAACAGTATTACCTGGCCGGCAACTGTAGACGACAAAACCGGAAAAATTTTAAGCAGCGCGATAAGCGCGCACGCCACGGTAAAATTAGCCGCGGGCCCCGATATCCCAACCCAAAACATATCTCTTTTGGGGTTATTGAGGCTCATAAAATTTACCGGCACAGGCTTGGCCCATCCGATCGGGGGAAGCCGCAGGAAAAAAAGCATAAGGGGCAGTAATATGGTCCCGACAGGATCAATATGGGCTATGGGATTTAACGTAAGCCTGCCCATATATTTGGCCGTAGGGTCGCCTAATTTATACGCGGTCCATCCATGCGCGAATTCATGCACGGTAATAGCGAACATGAGGGTAATAAATTGCAGAACAATATAAAAAACCATATCACCTACCTGATCATAGCTCCCGCGGGCAGGTCTTTTTCAATTGTCAATATTGATAATTCATTCCCGCTTGACGCCGCCAAGAGCATGCCGTTTGACTCAATACCCCGTATAAGCGCCGGCTGAAGATTACAAACTACTGCTATATTCTTGCCTATAAGCTCCTGGATGGCGTAATGGTTCCTTATGCCCGCGACGATCTGCCTCTTTTCCCCGCCTAGGTCAATATCAAGGATGTACAACCTGTCGGCGGACGGATGTTCTCTGGCATCTATTATCTTTGCGATTTTAAGTTCAATTTTGCTAAAATCTTCATATGTAATCATTGAGCCCGGCCTTCTTGTTGGCAATTATTTTTTGTCTTTGCCTTTTGCCGCAGGTTCTTTTGCCTTGCTATCGGCGGCTTTGGCAGGAGCCGTTTGCGCCGCGCCCGGGGCGGCGGCAGAGGCGGCCTCGCCTTCGGCGGCTTCTTTCTTTTCTTTCTTTATTTTCATCTTGACTACTTTAACCTTAGGCAGGCCAAAAACCGAATCTTTATCCTCATGCCATTTGTCTTCTTTTTTAAGGACAAGTATCCTTGCCAGCCTTTTTAGCACACTCTTTTGCTGCTTGTTTTTACCGCTTTTAAAGCTCGGGTGAACTGACATTTTTTCCTCCTGAATATAACAGCCGGAGCTGTCGTTTGACCTGATAAACTGTGTTTACGGTATCATCAAAAAAACAGGCGGACCTCATTGCTTAAAAGGTCATATCTTTCTTGATATGCAGTCGGCGTATACTTTGCGCATTGTTTTTACCCGCGCATCCGCGTCCTGTTTATTCTTAAATCTGCCGACACAAACTATATAGTAATCCCCTTTTTTTAGCACAAAGGCCTCATTGCCCCTGGCCTTCAGTATGCCTACTTGTTTAACGGCGGTGTCTTCTCTGGCGTATGAAGCTATCTGGACAGTAAACAAAAAGACATCTTCGGGCACGGCAGGCCCGGACAAGGCGGAGGCATCTTCACGTATCTTTAAGCGCGGCGGAACAGGCTCGCCGGAAACGGCATTTTCCTCAAATTGAACTTTGCCGCCAGAAGACGGTAAAAGCTGGGTATCCACCGCTCCCAGAGGCGATAACGATTTGCCCTTCTCAACCCCTATTGAAAAGACGATTGCCGATAATACGATAAACCCTATAAAAACAAAGGTGATATGTTCAAGGCAGAGATTGATTGAAAATTTGGGTTTTTTTCCAAAAAACCCCTTTAAAGAGGCCTTTTTGCCTTCACTGACGAAATCATCAAAAAGTTCTTTTTGCACAAATTTTTTATCATCCATAGACAAACCGGTATCTTGAAATTAAATTATTATAGCATGAGAATCCAGCATTGCAAGCTAAAAAACCAAGCTGTTTTTAGCCGGACGCTCTTTAGCGGACATTTAATGAAAAAAGTTCTGTTCTGAAATTTATTGCAGGTTCTGAAAGGCTGCCGGTAATCTCTATATCCGCCTCAAACCAATCACCCGACTGCTTAAAAAAAACCTTGCTTATCACTTCAGGGATACGCGCTACCAAAAGCCTGGAAAACAATAGTGTTATCCTGTAGTCTGCGAGTTTTTCGTCCATGACGCCGTCCGCTTTTATCCTGATAAGCTCTCCATCGGCGTTAAACGAGCCTACCGTAAACCGCCCCGGCCTTTTATATAGCGTGCCATTGACCGAAGAAAATTCCAACACGCCGGTATCGGGAAGCGAGACGGCATTTAAGATTTTACCCATAATCCCGCAGCGGTCGCGCGGGATGCTGACATCGCGTAAATCAAATTTAATCCGCAGGCCTTTTTTCCAAAAATCTTTGAATTCCAGTTTTATGTTCCCGCCGGAGGCATAAAAACCTATATTGCCTTTGCCCTGCGCATCAAGCCCCTCAAGCCATATGCTTAAATCAGGGTTTATACCGGTTTTTTTTACCACGGCACTGCAACCACCGCGGGCCAGGGCGGATTCAATGGCATATTTTAACAAGGCGGACCTAAAGACAAATACGGCGCAGATAAAAGCAAGGAATACGACAATAAGGGTCGCCGTTTTTTTCATTAATATCATAATGCCTGTTTGAGTTCCTGGGCATACCTGCTTACGATAAGTTCAAGCCTGCCGTCTTTGGCTATAGCTACGAAAGAATCAACTATGTCCGGATCAAACTGCCTGCCGGACTGCCTTCTTATCTCCGAAACAGCCATCCTGAACGGCATGGGTTCGCGATACGGCCTGTGGCATATCATTGCCTCAAAGGCATCCACCACGGCCATGATCCTTGAGCCCAACGGGATATGCCGGCCCCTAAGCCGATCGGGATAGCCTGTCCCATTATATTTTTCATGGTGATGCAGTATTATAGGCACAACCGGTTTTAATACCCCTATATATTTAAGAACTTCTATGCCCCTGACAGTATGGGTTTTGATCATTTTTCTTTCTACTTTATTAAGGGCCTTCTTCTTTTGCAGTATCTCGGTAGGCACGACAAGCTTTCCAAGGTCAGGTAAAAGCGCGGAATAATAAAGCATCTTCAACTCCCTTTTTGCCAGGCCTATCTGCTTGCCTAATTCAAGCATAAGATCTTTAAAAAGGCCCGTGTGGGTATAGAGCCCGGGGAATTTGGCATCCAGAAGATATCCGAGTGATTTTATGGTTCCGGCAGTAAGGTCTTCCTGTTCTTTATATAATTGGGCATTCCTTATGGCTATCGCCGCCTGCTCGGCAAGCGTGGTAATGATCTCATGGTCAAATATGGAAAATTTTTTCTTGTCCGCCTTGTCCCTGACCGCGATGACACCGCATATTTCCTCGTCAACAAGAGGAACGCACAGGATATTTTTTTTATAGACAGACCTGCCTGTCTTAAAGACCCTGCTCTCAATCGGCGTCGGATGGGCATTAAGCTTGAAAAGGTCATTGCTCTTGCGATAATCTATTGAAGCGACGCACTCTAACTCTTTTGAATCCTGGTTCAAAATGCATATCCGCACTCTTTCTGCTTTTAATATCTGCAGGCTTAATCGCGCAATCTTTGGGAACAACTCTTTTATATCAAGCGTGGAGCTTATAAGCCTGTGTATGGTATGCACCGTTGAAAGCGCTATGGCCCTTGGCCTTACAAGTTCATATAATCTGGCCAATTCAGCTTCTTTGTCTATCAGCCCGGTTATTGACCTGCTATAAGCCAGCAGTAAGCCGAGCAATGAATCGCTTAATGGTGACTTGAGGCCGGACAAACCAAAAAACCCCGCGAGTTTTGAGCCCCTGACAACAGGTATGGCAACACCAAAAGCGGCGTCTTTGGGCAATTCAAAACTTACGGCATTCATAGACCTTGCAGCGCGCGCTATGGCACGTAATATATCGCTCTTGTAGTCAGCTAACCGGAGATAATCCTGCGCCTCCTTCGGCCTTTTAGCGCTCAAAAAAGGCTTGATATTAGACTGGGCCTTCTTTTCTAAAAACCACCACATCGGCCTTGCCAATAATCTGTCAAATAAAAACTGTAGTTCTTTAAAAGACCTGTTCTGGGTCAGGCTTTCCATAAAACCCGTATTTTTATCGCGCATATTCTTTTTTATCATCACACCCTCTCATATGGCTGAAAAAGCTTCTTATACTCGTCAAGAGCGTATCTGTCCGTCATGCCGGCTATATAATCGCATATCACCGCGCGCCGTAAGGCCTGATCCATAGCCTTTTTCGCGTATATACCGGGCAGAAGTACCGGATTGTCGCAATAAAGCTCAAATAATTTTTCAATAAAAAATTTTGCCTTGTTTGCCATGCGCATAACACGGTAATGCCTGTAAAAATTTTCAAAGAGAAAATCCCTCAACTCGGCCCTTTGCCTGTTTATGGGCGCCGAAAACTGCACTATCTTTTCAGGGCACTGCCTGGCCTTTTCGTAGGTGGATATATTAAACTTACTTATGCGGGTGTTTGTGTTATCAACAAGATCAGACACGAATGCGTTGATAATACCCTTGGCTAATTGGTATCTCTTCTGTTCGCTTTGCGTGTAAGAGTCCTGGCCTTTTACGTTAAAGTTTACCGACTTGCATATCTCCAGTTCTGAAATAGCCTGTTCGGACAATATCCTGCTGCGCAGGCCGTCATCTATATCGTGGCTGTAATATGCTATCTCGTCAGACAGATCAACTACCTGCGCTTCCAGGGTAGGCATGGGCGAACAGGCGAACTCTTCTTTCACCGGCGGATTATCAAACGAACTATTATGCCTTACAATACCTTCGCGGACTTCAAACGTAAGGTTTAAACCTTCAAAATCAGGGTATCTCTGTTCAAGGACGTCAACCACCCTTAGGCTCTGTATATTGTGATCAAAACCGCCGCAGTCTTTCATAAGCCGGTCTAAGGTCTCCTCGCCCGAATGGCCAAAAGGCGTATGTCCGAGATCATGGGCTAAAGCGATGGCTTCAGTAAGGTCTTCATTAAGAGAAAGCGCGCGGGCTATTGTCCTGGCTATTTGAGAGACCTCAATAGTATGCGTAAGCCTTGTGCGGTAATAATCGCCCTCATGGTTTACAAAAACCTGCGTTTTATATTCAAGGCGCCTGAAAGCTGTGGTATGTATTATCCGTTCGCGGTCTCTCTGATAAAAATACCTGTATCTGTGCTCGTCCTCTTTATGCCGCCTGCCTCTGCTCGTCGCGTAACTAGCGGCATAGGGGGCAAGGCGGCTTTCTGATAAAACCGTTATATCAGCTTTTTTTGACATTCTTCCTCAATCTGCAATAAAGCGCTTCAAGAGATTCGGATATCACCTTGGTATCAGACGAGACAGGCATAAAATTCGTGTCCCCCGTCCACCTCGGCACTACGTGTATGTGCAAATGCCCCGGAAAGCCCGCGCCCGCGGCCTTGCCTGTATTTATGCCTATATTAAAACCTTCGGGGAAAAGCGTCTTTCGCAGAAGGGCTATTGTCTTTTTCAATAATCCCATAATGTCCGTAAGTTCTGCGGGGGAAAGCTGTTCAAGACCTGGTTTGTGGGATTTTGGGGCAACCATCATATGGCCATTATTATAGGGATAAAGATTGAGCATGGAGAAAGAATATCTTGAACTGTCCACAATAAGATTTTTTTTATGATCCTTTGATATCGCCGCGCGGCAGAAGATACAGGCTTTTTTTTGCCTGCCGGCGCATATAAACTTGCTTCTCCACGGGGCCCATATCTTTTTCATGTAATACCTCTTTCACGTTCAATTTTCGCGCGGGCTTCATCAAAAAAAGGCTGGGCAAAACCGCTCTCCCATACCCTTTGGCTAAAATCGCGTTTTCGCGTCAGCTGGAGAAATCCTTCAAAACTGTCATAATAACTGCCGTAAATATGAAAACTGTCGGTTATGTCCGCGTAACGGCCGAGGCCTATCTTATTACCGGTTTTGTCCGATATTTTCTCGGCAATAATCCTTTGCAGGTCCGTCAAAGCGAACATATTCATAAAAGCCGCCTTGAAACCGTCCCTTGAACGCCAATGCGTATTCATATTAAGAAGAAGCTCCCCTTTATCTTCCGTTACCCTGAACCACACCCTCTGCAAGCACGGCGGATCGTCTGTTGATACATCCAATTCAGGATCCCATGTGATGGCCTGGGCCCTGCGGGAATGGCCGTTTTTGCTTAATTTCTCAACTATATAATCCATTTGATCAATAAAACCGCTTTCGCTTTTATATGAAAAAAGCCTTTGATGATAGGTATATGTCCACTTGCCTTCTTCCGGCGCTATCCAATGGTCGTGTATGCCGTAAACAACCTCTTGGCGATAGACTTCAAGGCTGTCAAGCCCTCCCGGGAAAGCCCTGTGTATACGCGGCTCCTTAAATGGGGCGTTGACGACAATCACCATTGTGCAATCTCTGCTCAACGGATCATTCGGCTTATCATACTCTGTCCTGACGGAAACGCCCTCCTGCCATGTCCTGATAACAGCCTCTTCCCACGCTTCGGGAAGAGTTTCCTTTTCAACCAGTATTATTGGTATGCCTTTTACGGTCATGTCAAAGCCTTATTATTTTAGGGTTAATCTGGCTTCCGAGCTCAAGCACGATATATGAATTGTAAGGCGCGAATACCTGATCCGTAGGACTGCCGGGGCATACATACAGCGCGTTACCGATACTTTCAATAGCCGGAATATGCGAGTGCCCGTGCACAATGCAGTCAAGATTTTCGCCCTTAAATATTTCCATAGCATAATCTATGACCTTGTCGGGGGCCCCGCAGCCGTGGATAAGGCCCAGCCTGAAATTGCCTATGTTGACTATTCTTTTTACAGGATATTTTCTTTTTATCGCGGGCGAATCCATGTTACCGGCTACGCAGATAAGAGGAGCAATTTTTTCAAGCTCTGTGATAACATATTCCTCTGTAAAATCACCGGCATGCAATATAAAGTCAGCGCCTTTAAGCGCCTCGGTTAAAGGCGCGGGTAAAGCCGGCGCATTCGCCGGCATGTGCGTATCCGATAATACCGCTACTTTCAATATGCCTGAATTGTCCATCCCTGCGGCTTTTCCTTGTGTCAAAAATACCCGTATCAAGCTATAAGATAATTATAACCTTTATAAAAATTAAATAACCTGGAGATGTCCGGTTTGTCCCAAACGCAAAACAATCTTTGCTTTGCCAAAAGCCGCGCGGCAGGCTCTATGCCCCAATACGCTATCAAAACAACTTTCGGCCTGCCGGTTTTGTCCTCTCTAAGAGTCTGCGCTATTTCCATGACAGCTTCTTCGTCTATTATTTTATAAAACAAGGCAAACACGCAGGCTTTTTTCATGGTCCTGGCCTTAAGCATATCATACCCTTGACGTTTTTTCAGGCCGATCTGTTCAATCCTCGGCAATAAACGAACTCTCTCGTCAATAAAAAACTGGTCATTATCAAATAAGCGCAATAACTCTACGACCCTGCTGCCGATGCTCTTTTGTTGTTCAGACCTAAAAACCGCTATCCTGTTTTCAATCTGTGCCGGGCAATCGTCCCATTCCTGTCTGGGCACAAAATCAAAACAAAGATTACGCGGGTTTGATTTGACCTCAACCCACACCCTGAACATCGGGTCTGTTATAGCGTAGAGACTGCCGCTTTTCTGCATAAAACCCAATTCCATAAAATTATCAACAATAGCGCAGAGTTGCGAAGCGGAGACTGTGTTTCTGTTCAAGATCTCTGAGAAACATCCGGTCTTGACAAATGTCCTTAATACATCCATGACGCTGATATCCGACTCTGCCGGAGCGGCTCTTTTTACAGTCTCATGAAAGAACTGATTAAAAAGTCCGGCCGGGGAAAAAAGTTGTTCGGAAATAATACTGCTTAAGGTTTTGGCCGTTATACTGCCAGCTCCGCAGGTATTGGCAAAACGTATTTTATCAATAATTATGCTTAAATAAAACGGATGGCCTCCGGTAAATAAAACAATAAAATCCACTAAGGTTTTAGGTATCTTTATGCCCTTGGTCATGGTAAGGATAAAGTCTTTGGACTGGGCCGTGTTAAAAGGGCCTATGTCAATTATCTTAAATCCGCCAAAGAGAAGTGAGAGTTTTTGATCTAATATCTTTTTGGCGCTGACGGAGGCTGAACTTGAAAACACAAAAAGTGTCTTCTGCTGGACCATTATCTTGCGGCCAAGTATTTGATACGGCCTGTCAATTCCGAAATAGGCGAAACGGTCAAACTCATCCACGACTATTACGATAAAACAACCTGACTCGGCGGATAAAAAAGCCGGGATATCCCATACCTCCGAAAAAGCGTCGTCAATATTACCCTCACCGGCAAGAGCAAATATCCTCTCCGCCAGGTCGCAACTCTTGGGGAATGCGCATCTGGATGCGGCAAGTATGCCGTCAATATCCGCGGACTGAATTATAACAGCTCGTTTTTTAAGCGCGTTGTAAAAAGCGCTTTTTATAAAATTCGCTATAAAATCCTTCGTGCCGCCTGAATGCAGGTCAACGTATACCGGCAATATGTCCCTGTCAGCACTTAATCTGTTTAAAAAATTGAGCAGTAGGGAACTCTTTCCAATAAGGCTCGTGCCAATAATAGAGATATTCTGCCTATAACCCATCTTAAGATTATGCGCGCTTTTCTCAAGATTGGATAAGATATCTTCTCTGGCGAAAAATTCCCTGCCTATGACCGGTTCGGTATAATGTTTCATGGCAAATAATAATAAGGGTTTACGGGTTCATGGCCTTTGCGTACCTGAAAGTGCAGGCTCGGTCGTCTGGATCTGGCCGAGCATCCGGACCTGGCTATCACCTGACTCTGCCGGACATTTTCTCCTGAACATACAAGATTTTCCGTATTGTAAGCGTAAAGGGTGGAGTAACCGTCACCATGGTCTATGATAAGCGTCTTGCCCATACCCTTGACTTTATCGTCAGAAAATACAACCCTGCCGGCGCGGGAGGCCACGACAGGGCTATTATGGTCTGCGGCTATATCAATACCTTTATTCTTCACATGGTTTGCAATTGAGCCAAAATACGATATCACGCCGCCATAGACAGGCCATACATAACCCGTCTTACTGACGCGGCCGGGAGAAACAACAGGTGAAGCCGTAATATGCTTTTTAGCGCCCGGTATAAATATATCCTGGCCCTGCCTAATAAGCGAAGGGTTATTGATTCCGTTGGCATCAACAATACAGTTTATATCAACATCATACGCCTTAGCGATACTCCACAATGTTTCGTTCCTGGCTGCGGTATGATATATGCCGCTTGGATACAATTCCAAAGAAGACAGTGTGCGCCCTGAAGAACTTGTTGAAGCGCATCCACTGCATAATATTGAAATGAATATGAACGCAGAAATATTATTCAGCATAAATTTTTCAAACGACATAATAAACTAATAGAATGCTTAAAAAACCTCTCTCCTAAAAATCAATGGAGCGGGGAACGGGACTCGGCGCCCTTTACTCACTTCGTTCGTTCCGGGTCGGCCATTCGCCCTTAAAATGCTTCTATTGTCGCATTTTATTACAGGGCTCTATTCGAGTCCCTTAAAAAACCTCTCTCCTAAAAATCAATGGAGCGGGGAACGGGACTCGAACCCGCGACGTCAAGCTTGGGAAGCTTGCATTCTACCACTGAATTACCCCCGCCTAAGATAGCGGATTCTTAAAAAGAACAACTCTTGATAAAAAACTTGTATCTTGCCGATATTGCCGTCTTATCCTGACTGCCGAGGCTTTTGACATCATAGTCCTCAACGGCAAACGAAGCCATGACACTGCCGTAAGCAAGCGACCTTTTGACCGCGGAATCATTAAACCTGTTCTCTCTGGCAAGATAACCCAGGACCCCTCCCGCAAATGTATCGCCCGCGCCGGTTGGATCTATCACATTTTCCATAGGAAATGCTGGGCATGAAAATGAGCAATTTTCCGATATGAAAAATGACCCGTTAGAGCCCTTTTTTATTATGACCCTGCCGGCGCCTAATGAAATGATCTTTCGGCCGGCTTTGAGCAAGTTGTTTTCCAATGTAAGCTGGCGCGCCTCGTGTTCGTTGATAAACAACATATCAAGCTTCTTCAAAACTTTCAGCAGGGCTTTAGGTTTATTCTTTATCCAAAAATTCATGGTATCAGCGGCAACCAACCTTGCCTTCGTCTGTGCCAATACGGACAATTGAAGTTCCGGATCAATATTTGCCAAAAAAAGAACGCTTTCATTTTTATAGGAATTGGGTATTTTCGGGTCAAAACTATTGAGAAGGTTTAAGTGGGTCGCTATGGTCCTTGCTCCATCAAGGTCTTTGTCATAGGCGCCCTCCCACCTGAAGCTTTTGCCGGGCATTGCTTCTAACCCTTCGGTATCAATATTCTTTTTTCGGAAAAGATTCAAATATTTACCGGGGAAATCATCTCCGACAACAGCTACCAGTTTCACTCCCGCAAAATAAGACGCGGACAGTGAAAAATAAGTCGCAGACCCTCCAGGGGCATTTTTATTCCTGCCATAAGGCGTTGTGACATTATCAATAGCTACTGTCCCTATTACCACAATAGCCATCAAATATCCTCCAATATCTTAAGCGGGCAATATTCTCCGCACATAGTACATAAGTCCGTCTTCCTGGTATAAAACCTCTTATGGAGCTTATCCGCTTTATCGGGATCAAGAGATAATTTTATATGCCTTTTCCAGTCTCTCTTCCTGCGGAAAACAGATATCGCCTTGTCCCATTCCATGGCCCCTTTTACCCCTTTGGCAATATCAGCGCTATGAGCGGCAATCTTATAAGCTATCAGGCCCTCTTTGACATCCTCAATCGTAGGAATACTTAGATGCTCGGCCGGAGTTACATAGCAAAGAAAATCAGCTCCATAATAACCTGCCATAGCGGCGCCTATCGCTGATGATATGTGGTCATAACCCGGCGATACGTCGGTCACAAGGGGCCCAAGCACGTAAAACGGCGCATTGTTGCATATCCTTTTCTGCATCTTCATGTTAAACTCAATCTGATTAATGGGGACATGGCCCGGGCCTTCTATCATGACCTGGACGCCGCAAGCGAGGGCTTGCCGGGCCAGAGCGCCTAATGTTTTCAATTCCGCGATCTGCGCCTTATCGGAGGCGTCGCATACGGAACCGGGCCGCAGTCCGTCACCTAAACTTAAGCATATATCAAATTCCTTTGCTATCGCTATAACCCTGTCAAAATGCTCATAAAGAGGGTTTTCTTTTTTATTCGCTGACATCCAATCGGCCATCAAAGCGCCGCCCCTGCTGACAATACCGGCGATACGCCTGTTTTTTTTCAGGATATTTATCACAGCCCTTGTGACCCCGGCATGGATGGTAAAAAAATCAACTCCTTCTTTGGCTTGAGATTCTATAGCATCAAGAATATCGCTTAAAGAAGCGTCGGAAAACCTAAGCCCTTTTGCTTTCATGTTCACTGCGGTTTCATAAATAGGCACGGTGCCGACAGGTATGGCGGACCGGGCAAGGATAGCGTTTCGTATACTGCGAAGGTCGGAGCTTGTGCTAAGATCCATTACAGTGTCGGCATAGTATTTGAGGCAGATATCCAGTTTTTTAAGCTCCTCTTTAACCGAACCCACATAGGAAGAGGCCCCTATATTGGCATTTATCTTTGTACGCAGTCCTGCGCCTATGGCGCAGGGACTCTTAAGGCGGCGTTTCTTATTGCACGGCATTACAATGGTGCCATTTTTAAGGCCGCTGGAAATAAACCTTCCGGAAACGCCCTCTCTTTTCGCTGCCAACCTGACAAGGTCTGTTATCTGGTTCTTTTTCGCGCGCTCAATCTGTGTCATTTAAAATATTTTTCCGTTAATCTCTTTTCTTCGGCGTAAAGTTCAAATCTGACGGATTTAAAACGCCTGCCGGCTGAAGTCTTATATAATTTCAAAAACTCCTCAAGAACACGCAATGCCTCCTTGGCCCTTTGCATATTAGCAAAAAAAACTCCTTCGCAAGACCGTCTGTTTTCAAGAACGGAAAAATCGCTACCGCAGTCACCCTTGGCATCTCGTGAATTATGCAATAAAGACCTGGATATGCCGGAAGAATTAATTATATCCAATACGCGGTGCCTTAATCTTTTCAAACCCTTCGTTAAGGCCGCGTCATTGAACATAAAACGTATAATGTCCTCACAGACCCTCAAGCCTTCGGCGGCCCTATTGATATTGGCGTCAATAATACGTAAAACATTTTTATCAATCACGATAATTTGCCGTAACGGGCCAATATCCGCTTGATTATGCCGCTGGCGGAGCATCCCTTTAGGTATCTGATCCTTTGGACTTTTCCGCCGTAGGATTTCACAAACCCGGCGCCGGCTATCTCTTTAATCTTATAGTCAGCGCCCTTCAAGATGATATCGGGCCTTAAATATTTGATTATGTCGCAGGGAGTATCCTGGCTGAAAGATGTCACAAAATCCACGCTTGACAAACCAGCCAGAACACCCATCCTTTCTTTCAATGGGCATATCGGGCGTTCAAGGCCTTTTAACCTTGTTACCGAGCCGTCATCGTTTACGGCAACTATCAATATATCAGCGTTTTTTTTTGCCTCTTCAAGATATTTTATATGCCCATAATGCAATATGTCAAAACAGCCGTTCGTAAAAGCCGTTTTTTTGCCTTGAAGTTTTAACCGCCTTATTATCGCCTTTAAGCTTTCGGCGCTTTTGATCTTTGCATCCGACATACCGGAAGGCCCATCCACGCTTTGTGACAAATCTGAATTTTTTTATTTACCGAACAGGTTCTGCTCGGCAAGTTCGCATATGATATGCCCTATTACTATATGCGCTTCCTGTATCCTGGCAGTATTATCGGAAGGCACTATTAATGCCAGATCGGCAATGGTCGCCATCTCCCCGCCTCCAGAGCCCGTCAAGGCTATGGTCTTAAGCCCCATTTTCTTAGCCTCTAAAAGGCCGGCGATAACGTTTCTGGCATTTCCGCTCGTTGATATGCCGATAACCATATCATCATCAGAGCCCACCGCCTCCATCTGCCTTGAAAATATTTCCTCATACCCGTAATCATTGGCTATAGACGTGATAATAGATGTATTGGTGGTAAGGGCTACCGCCGCCAACCCCTGCCTTTCAAGTTTAAAGCGGCCCACAAATTCCGCGGCAATATGCTGCGAATCAGCGGCACTGCCTCCGTTTCCAAACAATATAACCTTGCCGCCCTTCTTAAGGGTAACTGCTATCATACCGGAGGCCGTCTTTATCTGTTTTGACATTTTTTGCAAAACAGCTTCTTTTACCCTGATGGACTCCTTAATAATTTCTTTTATTAAATCAGCCATACAAAACTCCTGTCATATTTAACAATCCGGACCCCGAGCAATACAAAAATTCGCTTCAGCCGGATCAAAACTGTATCGTATAAACAATACCTGCTCTTTAAAACCAAACCGGAATATACCGTTTGGCAGAGTGAGTATTACCCAAAAAACACCTTGGCCACATCATAGAGGTCCATATCAACGGTCTTGAGCTCGGCAACGCCTTTGCTTAAAGGCACTGCAACAATTTTGCTTCCGCTCAAACTGACCATATTGCCAAACTTTTTACTATGGACAAGCTCCATGGCCATAACACCAAACCTTGTTCCTAAGACCCTGTCCATGGCCGTTGGGGATCCTCCTCTTTGTATGTGTCCGAGCACCGTGGCTCTTGTCTCAAAACCTGTTTGCTTTTCTATCATCTGGGCAAGCTGGTTTCCTATACCGCCAAGCCTGACATGGCCAAAGGCATCAAGAGCATTTTCCTGAAGCACCATATCGCCTTCTTTGAACTGCGCGCCTTCAGCTACAACAACAATACTGAACTGTTTGCCTTTCTTGTGCCGCTCATTAAGTATGGCGCAGACCTCTTTTATATCAATAGGCTTCTCGGGTATTAATATAACATCGGCGCCGCCGGCTATACCGGAATACGTGGCTATCCAGCCCGCGTGACGGCCCATAACTTCGCATATAATTATCCTGTGATGGCTTTCGGCCGTTGTATGGAGCCTGTCAATACATTCCGTGACTATATTAATCGCCGTGTCAAAGCCAAAAGTAAAATCAGTGGCATTCAAGTCATTATCTATTGTTTTCGGCACGCCCACGACATTGAGCCCTTCCTTGTTGAGCTTATTAGCTACGCCCAGCGTATCTTCTCCGCCCACGGCAATAAGAGCATCCAGTTTTAATTTTTTATAGTTTTCTATGACCTTTTTAACGTCTTCGGGTTTTTTGTAGGGATTGGTCCTGCTCGTGCCTAATATCGTGCCGCCTCTATGTAATATGCCGGAAGTGCTATTGGCATCAAGCGATATTGTGCTGTTTTCAATCAAACCCTTCCAGCCGTTTTTTACGCCCAAGATATCATAACCCAACTGCAAGCCTTTTCTTACAACCGCTCTTATAACAGGGTTAAGCCCGGGGCAATCCCCGCCTCCTGTTAATATTGCAACTTTCTTCATTCTCGTCGCTCCTTTGTTTTTGCGTCCGGTACCGGTCCTTATGGACTGCCGCGTTTGAAACGCGCGCGGTATAATATACCGCTATACAGGCCCAGTCTGGCAAGCCCGCGCTTTACGTTGTTATTAACTTTCGTTTTCGCCTAAAAGCTTTTCAACATAGCTCGTATCTATCCTTCCCCGGAGAAAGGCATCGTCAGACATTACCTTTCTATGGAATGGGATGGTTGTCTTCAACGGAGCTATGGAAAATTCATCAAGGGCCCTTTGCATTATATAGATGGCATCGTTACGCGTCTTGCCGTATGCTATTATTTTGGCAATCATGGAATCGTAAAAAGGAGGTATCACATAGTCCGTATATATATGGCTGTCTACCCTGACCCCTTTTCCGCCGGGAACGTGGAACCTTTCAATCTTGCCGGGCGAAGGCATAAAATTATTATCAGGGTCTTCCGCGTTTATTCTGCACTCTATCGCGTGGCCTTCAATCCTTATATCTGACTGGTCGTAGCCTAATTTTTCGCCCGCGGCAATCCTTATCTGCTCCTTGATAAGATCTATACCCGTGGTCATCTCCGTGACGGGGTGTTCCACCTGAATGCGGGCATTCATCTCCATAAAATAAAAATTATCATGTTTATCAAGCAGGAATTCCATCGTTCCCGCATTCATGTAACCGACCGACTTGGCCCCTTTGACAGCCATGTCTCCGATCTTTTTCCTCAATTTAGAGTCCAACGACGCGGAAGGGGATTCCTCAATAAGCTTTTGATGGCGTCTCTGTATGGTGCAGTCCCTTTCACCGAGATGAACAACATGGTCGTATCCGTCAGCAAGTATCTGGAATTCTATGTGCCTCGGGTTTTCTATGCACTTTTCAATATAAACATCAGGTATCCCGAACGCGGCCTCCGCTTCCGACTGGGCCATAAAAAAAGCGCTTGCCAGCCTTATATCGCTGTGCGCTACCCTCATACCCTTGCCCCCGCCGCCGGCGCTCGCCTTAATTATAACGGGGTATTTCATGTCCTTGGCAATTTTCAACGCTTCATCTTTTGATTTTACCACCCCTTTACTGCCGGGAATAATCGGTATGCCCGCCTTTTTCATGGCAACCTTGGCCGCCATTTTATCTCCGAGAAGTTTCATGCTTTCAGGCCTGGGACCTATAAATTTGATCTGGCACGATTCACACACCTCGGCAAAATGAGGATTTTCGGCTAAAAATCCATATCCCGGGTGTATGGCTTCAACATCCGTGATTTCCGCGGCGCTTATTATTGAAGGGATGTTCAGATAGGATTTTGAGGACACGGCGCTGCCGATACATATGGCCTCATCCGCGAATTTGACGTGAAGAGAATTAATATCAGCTTCGGAATAAACGGCAACCGTTCTGATACCGAGCTCTTTGCACGCGCGTATAATTCGTAAGGCGATCTCGCCTCTATTGGCAATCAATATTTTTGAAAACATAATTTTAAGATGGTTCTATCAGCATCAGTATCTGTCCGAATTCAATCGGATCGGCATTCTCAACCAGCACATCCACCACCTTGCCTTTTACTTCGGACTTTATCTCATTCATAAGCTTCATGGCTTCAATTATGCATACGACCTGGCCTACCTCTATCTCCTGGCCTACCTCAACAAACGGGGCCGCGTCAGGCGACGGGGCGCGGTAAAACGTGCCCACTATCGGGGCCTTTATCTCAATAACATTTGCGCTCTTTTTTTCCTGAAGATATTCCTGCCCGGAAGGCTCATTGGCCCTGGCGGGACCCGCTGCCACAGGGCTTTGTTGCGCCGCCATGAACAATTCAGGCTTAAGGGTCTTGCGCAATTTTATCTTTTGATCCCCTTTCTCTATCTCTATTTCGGCCAGGCCGTGTTCCTCCATCAAGCCTATAATTTCCTTGATTTCTTTTAAATTCATATGATCTCCTGATTTTTTTTAAAACCGGCAGAGGCTTCTAACTGGTTTGCAAAAATCACGCTAAAACCATGGTAAAATTTTTACGTCACGGCAAGGCTACGCTCTTTCCAGATACTCGCCTGTCCTCGTATCTACTTTTATGCTGTCGCCCTGGTTGACAAAAAGAGGCACCTGGACCGTTGCGCCTGTCTCTATAGTAGCCGGCTTGAAAGCTGACTTTGCCGTATCGCCTTTTATGCCGGGTTCGGTATGCTCAATCTTAAATACAACCGCGGCAGGCAATATCGCGTCAACAATCTGGTCGTTATGCCATAAAGAATTAATTTCAAGCCCTTCTTTTAAAAATTTACTATTATCACCCAAAACTTCACCGGGTATAGAGACCTCTTCGTAATCTTCGCTGCCCATAAAAAAATACAGGTTACCGTTTTTATAAGTAAACTGTATTTTTTTGGCTGTAATCCAGGCGTCCTGGACTTTTTCCCCGGCCCTGAACGTTCTCTCCAGCACCGCTTTTGTGCGCAGGTTTTTAAGCCTTGTTCTTACGAAAGCCCCTCCCTTACCGGGTTTTATATGCTGAAACTCAATAATCTGATAAAGCGCGCCGTCTAATATTATCGCTATGCCGTTTTTAAAATCACTCGTATCAATCATATCCCGCCAAAACCTCCTCTTACATATTAACAACTAAAGCCCTATCGCGTCAAAACCTCGCACCCCGCGCCGGTTACCATGACCATGTCCTCTATCCTGATGCCAAACCTGCCTGGCAGATAAATGCCCGGTTCTATTGAAAATACCATACCCTGCGCCAATCTTGAGTTATTCTTAGAACTTATACGGGGCAATTCGTGAACATCTATGCCTATTCCATGCCCGGTTGCGTGGCCAAAATATTTTTCAAAACCCTTACCGGCGATATACGACCTGGCCGCCTTATCAATATCTGATATCTTTACGCCCGGCCTGATCTTCTCTATGGCCTTTAACTGGGCTGTTTTCACTATATTATATATAGTATTAACAGATTTGGATATTTTACCCACAAAGAACATTCTTGTCAAGTCAGAACTATAGCCTTTCGCCCTAGCGCCAAAGTCAACCATTATCATGTCTGATACCTCAAACACCCTGTCCGAAGGCCTGCCATGAGGCAGGCTTGAATTTGGCCCAGATAAGACAATGGTGTTAAATGACGGCATATCGGCCCCAAACCTTGACATATAATAATTAACCCGTCCCGCCGTCTGCCTTTCACCCCTGCCGGGTATTATCTGGCTGGAAATTAATTCAAGCGTTTTCCTGGCTATAGACGCTGAACGCTTTATAGCCGCTATCTCATGGGCATCTTTAACCGCCCGTAATCTTTCAATAATATACGAGGTCTTGCGCAACTCAAGGCAGGAAGCACAGCCAAGCAGTTCGCTATCCCTTACCGGCATATAATGGGGTTCAAATCCCACCCTGCCGGCTTTTGACTTTTTAATAACATAAGCGAATTTTTCATAGATACTCGGGCCCTCTGATATTATCAAAAAGCCTTTTGCAGCGGCGAAAGCCTCTTCCGCATACCTGAAATCAGTAAGAATATAGCAATCGGAAAGAGTCAAAACAAGAAGCGAATCGCATCCTTCAAATCCGCTTAGATAAAAAATATTGGCCGGATTTGAAACAAGCAAAGCGTCCAGGCCGAGGCGTTTCATCGCTCGTCTGACTTTATCTAATCTGTTAATCATAATTGTATGCCGGTATTTCTTGAGGCAAGATATGCCGTTACCATAAATTAAGACGTAGTTTCTTGCAAACGTAACATTAAAACCAGGTTTACGCGAGGCGCGGGCCGGTTGTCTTTTACGGATTTCTTCAACAAAATACCTTATCTAAATAAGGCCCGCGGCGGCCTCTAAACCAAGAATATAACTATTTACCCCGAATCCAGATATCTGGCCTGACGCGACGGGGGCTATTACAGACTTATGCCTAAATTCTTCGCGCGCGTAAATATTTGATATATGCACCTCCACGACCGGCATATCAACAGCGCTTACCGCGTCTCTAATGGCCACACTTGTATGCGTATAAGCGGCGGGATTTATGATTATGGCTCCAAAATCCGAGGCCTTGGCGTCCTGTATCTTCTGGACAAGCTCTCCTTCGTGATTAGACTGAAAAAAATCAACCGCTACTCCCAGCGCCTGGGCTTTTTCGCGTAATAACTGGTTTATCTGTTCAAGGCTCATCTGTCCATAAACGGACCTTTCTCTGTCACCCAATAGATTCAGGTTCGGCCCATTAATCACCAGTATCTTTTTCATAAAAATCATCTCCTATCAGCTGTTATCCTGTTTTTTTATTTACCAGCCAAATATCACTGCGCCGGGCGCGCAGTATCTGCTGAAAATACCTTCCTCTGAAACCCGTATATCAGGCCCCCTATAAGGCTGTACATCAATAGTGAGGCAAGCACGAGGATAGACAGGGCCAGGGCTTTTTCAGCGGACATATAAGGGCTAAGAAGATAAACATAACCGCCCTCACGCACTCCCAGGCCGTTTAAAGATGGTATCAATGTCAATATGCCTACAATTGGAACAACGATAAAAAATACTCCCATACCCGCATCGTGTATGCCAAGGGCTCTGGCCAGAACATATGTCGCTATCACCGATAATACCTGCACTACGATTGACAAGGCGAGACTATGCAAAAGTATCGTCTTGCGGTTAGAATAGATATTTAAAAAATCATACCCGCTCTTTACTTTGTCATACCAGTATGTTTGCCTAAACGGCGACAATATAAACGACACGTATCTGGCCGCCTTTCTGCATAATAGCATCCAGACAAATACCGCGCTCGTCAGAAATATCAAATAAACGGCGGCAATGACCGGACGGGCGGATATCCTATGGTTAAAAAAAGTTATTGTGACTACCGGTATAAGCGTAAACGGTATCATCGCCAGGATCCTGTCCATAAAGACTCCTGCCAGGGCCGCTGTCTTCATACCGGTTTTTTTTCCGATATAATAGGCCTTAAAAACATCGCCTCCAAACGAGGTGGGCAGGAAATTATTGAAAAAATAACCGGCAAATGTCAGGCAGGCCGCTTCCTTCGCGCTGATACTTATTGACTGCGCGGATACCACGACCTTGAGCCTTAAGGCTATAAGATACGCCGTGACAAGAAAAAGCAGCATGGCACAACAGATCATGACCTTGTCCGCGCCAATTATAGCGGCATACATATCCGATAAACCCCGACGCATGAACCAAAACAGCAGGCCTAACAGGGAAAGGCTTACGAACATACGCAAGAGATTAAGGAATCTGGTTTTCACAAATTAATAGTATAGCAAATAGAGGCTTTAAAGTAAAGAAAATACAACCGTGGCAACACAGCGGTGGGACAGTTTACCTAAGAGTCTTTAAAAAAAACACAAGCAGCGCCTTTTTTACAGCCCTGCCGTTATATCCTGTCATTTGCATTCAGGCACCTGCCGCGTACGCGGTTTCTGCGTTTCCAACAGCGAAACCGAGCCCTTGAGAGAGCCGAGTATTTGGCGGTATTCGTCGGAAGCGCTTGATAGCAGGGCCCTTGCCCTTTCTATCCTGTTTTCAAGTATACCGGCCATCTGTTCAATATTTCTTTTGATATCAATAAGATAATGAGTAAGGTGTTCCGCGTCCACGGAAGAGGCATACTGAAGATGCAGGCTGAAAAACATGAGTATATACGGCAAAAGCATGCTATATGAAATCAATATAACATTTTTTGAATAGGCGTCAATGTGCGCCTGCCTGCAAAGAGAATACATTGAATCAGGTATCGCGCCTATGGCCCATGGCGTAGTGATGTTCGGGTCAAGGTACTGGCTGATTTCCGCCACCCTTCTGCCCACCTCTTTCTGCGCCTGATGCATAAGCCTTTCAAGTCTGGAGGGGTCCTGTTCATTTGAAACAGCTTCAAGTAATTCGGTGGAAGGCCACTTTGAGTCTATGGGCATGACCTTTTTATCAGATAATACGAGACCGAACTCAACCTCCTTGCCTTTAATTTTGAAATTGGATTTTATCATATCGGGCGGGAACACGCCAAGGGTCTGCCTTAGAATGTTTTCACCGGCAATACCTTTTTGCTTGGAACCTGCGATAATACCTTCAAGCCTCTTCAGGGATTGAAAATTTTCAACCTCCCTTTTTTTAGACTCCTCATACTGCTGTCTAATAATATCAACGGCGCGTGAAGTGGCCTCAAGATTGCGGTATATGGAATCTGACGTTTTGCAATCATCCCTGACCGAATCCTTGAGTTCCTGCACGGTCTGCTGATGCATTTTCTGGTTGTTTTCAATGGTAGCTATCAATGATTTTAAAGCGCCCACATCCGAAACAAGGCTTAAGCCTTCATGCCAAAAATTATCCTTTTTCCCTGCCGCTGAAACCCTGTACAAGACAATGCCCATAACGGCAATGCCCAAAACGGACAACAGCGCGATCGCCGCGAGTATCATATTCATTTCAAAGGCCCTTTTCCGGACGCTTCCACATACTGCATCCTTAGATTGCAAAGCATATCGGCTAAAACCTTGCCTTCGTTAGCGTCAAGATT
Organism: Candidatus Omnitrophota bacterium; assembly: GCA_028716165.1. NCBI lineage: Bacteria > Pseudomonadati > Candidatus Omnitrophota > Candidatus Omnitrophota bacterium. The sequence goes on along the minus strand of JAQUQI010000006.1, from coordinate 54,289 downwards.
GTTCTTTGTCTTACGGCTGATCATATCAAGCGTATCAATCATATATTTTGCATGAGTGAGGTTTTGCTCTTTCTTGTTATCCGCCGGATTAGGTATGTGCCCCAGGGCTATCAATACCTGCATGCCGAGGCCTGTTATAAAGAATACAAAATCCTCGCCTTTATCTTTTAAAAAATCCTGCATATCCTGTCCCGTTTTATCCATGGTAAATGTCCTTTTTAAGGTTAAATCTATACTATCAAAAAACGCCTTAACAGGCGTAACCGCGTTTTTTCATCAAGCCTAAGATATCGGGCACGGCGGCCTCGGCCGCTTTTTCTCCTTCCGATATAATGTACGCGGCCTTATCAAAAGCCATCTGGTCTATATCCTCCCCAAGGTCAACACGGATAACCACATCGGCAGACATGGTCTCGTGCCTGTTTAATTCGCTGCCGATGATTTGTATTGACTGGAAAAGCACCTGGAATATATTCGTGATCCTGCCTTTTCTGACGCAATAGCCGACATCAACGGCAACAATAAAATCAGCGCCCATAGCCCTGGCAACCTCTGAAGGCACGGTATTTCTCAATCCGCCGTCAACAAGAAGCCTTCCGTTGACACGCGCCGGGATAAACACTCCCGGTACCGAACAACTTGCCCTTATGGCCCTGACAAGATTCCCGGATCTTATTATTACTTCATCGCCGTTTTCAATGTCGGTAGCTATCACCGCAAACTCTTTCTTGACGTCAGGGAAGCTCTTCCCGTCTAAAAGTTTTTCTATTATACGCTCAAGGCTTCTGCCCTCAAGAAAGCCTGTTTTGGAAAGAGCGAAGTCGCTTAAGTCCTTCCATGTTGTCTTGAGAGCGGCCTCTTCCACCGCGTCAAAGGGTAGATCCAGCGCGTATATGGCGCCCATGAGAGAACCTATACTCGTGCCGGCTACTATATCAAAGGGTATATTGTAACGCCTTAAAGTTTTTAAAACACCTATATGCGCTATCCCCCTTGCCGCGCCTCCGCCCAGCACAAGGGCTGTCTTTGCTTTATTCATACGGACACCTTCTCCACTACCACGCCGGCATAACCGACAACGCTGTCATAATCGCCCGTGGCGTCTGCGCTTGTGGCATACCTTATAAGCCTTGCTAAATTAGCGCCCATCTTTTTGGCCGCGGATAAAGCTACGGCAACTCCTGGACAACCGCACATACTTATATCATAACGGCATACCGATTCATAAAGCAGGTTTTCGTCAAGCTTTAACATGGCCTCTATCGCGATACCATCCTTTCTGGCGGCGGTGTCATAGGACTCGTAATGTGTCATGTCACTGCTTGCTATTATCAATATATCCGTGCCGGTTTTCTCTTTCGCGTTTACTATAGCTTCAGCGATTTGTCTGCATTGCCCGAGACTGCCGCCTTGCAGGATAATAGGCACTATCTTGAAATCACGCCTGAAATACTGCAGTATTGGAAGCTGTACCTCTATGGAATGCTCGCGGCAATGGGCCGTCTTGTCATCCATTATCAAACCGCAGGCCCGGCATATGGCACAAGACATCTTCTCGTCAACAGCTATATCACCCAACGGTGTATGCCATTTACCGCTTCCGTAAACGGCAAAGGGACTGCCGATAGCGGCATGATTCGGGCCTATGATTACAACCGTATCGGCAATACGAATACCGGAAATAGTTTGCACTGCTATCGCGCCTGAATATATATAACCGGCATGGGGAGAAACTATTGCCAGCGCGTCTTTTTTACTTTTGGAAATTGGCCCTGTCCCGGACAGGAAAATCTCTATGCCTTTTTTATCAGCCGGATAAAACCTGCCTGCCGCAACAGGCTGCCTGTTCATTCAGCCACGCTCCTCTTCGGCAGTATTTTAGAAACCACGCATGAGCCGGGGGCCAGATACAGGTTGGACGATTGTATAACATCGTCTCTTGTGATATTATTAATGATATCGGGGTAAAGCAGATAGTACTGGAATCCTAACCCGTAGAGCTCATCGAGCGCCATCTTCTGGGCGAACGCCCCTGCCGTCTGTAATTCAATATGATATTGAGACAATAATAAGTTTTTCGCAGAGTCTATTTCCGCCGCGGTAATATCGCCCTGGCTAACCGACTCTATTTGAGCGAATATGCTTTCAGTTATCGTATCCGTATGTTCCGGCAAAGAAGCGGCGTAAAATATAAACGAACCTACGTCCATGCCCGTCATACCGAACACTCCGAGCGTGTATGCCATGCCCTGCTGGGTCCTTATCTTATTATACAATCTGCCGGAAGGCCCTGAAAATACCGACGATAGCACCTGGAGCGGGTATCTTTGCGGGTCTCTCATGCCGGGGACCCTAAAACCCGTCATTACTACCGCCTGTTCCTTGTCCATAACGGCAGACACTTCAACTTTTTTGTCAATAGGCTTTAAAAGATTTTGAATCACGCTTGAGTTGGGCCTGGGATTTACCCCCCGCAATTTCGCATCCATAAGAGAATAAACCTCGTCTTTGTTAACGTCTCCGCATACGGCAACCACGATATTAGGGCCTGTGCAAAAATCCCTGTAAAAGTTAAGCACCTCTTTGCGTGTTATTCTTTCAAGCGACTTGGGGCTGCCAAGCTGGTCCATCCCGTAAGGGCCGCCTTTAAATAGATTATGCCTTAGAGCTTTTTCGGCGGCAAAAAAGATATCGTCATTCTTTAAACTGATCTGTGCCAGGATTTCATCTTTAAGGGCCTTTAATTTGTCTTTTGGAAACGCGGGCCTTAAGATGATATCGGATAATATGTCAACCCCTTTTTTAAAATCCTCTTTCATAATCTCAAGAGACAGCCCGATGCTGTTATTACCGCTGTAAGATGTCAGGCTCCCGCCGGCCGATTCAATGGCAAAAAACAAATCAGCCTGGCTGCGGCCGGCAGTCCCCTTTAGCAGCATGCGTGAAACAACGTTTGATATACCGTTATTTTCTTCGCGCTCCACGTATAGGCCGGCTTTCATGCAGACCTGCATTGAAACGATGGGCAGGCTTTTATCTTCAGCCACAATAAGCCTGACACCGTTTTTAAGCGTCTGCATGGAAACCTTTCTCGCCTCAAGCTGCGCCAAAGCTTTTTCGCCGCGCGCCCCATCCTGCCCCGCGCCCGCCGGCTTAAGGCTAAGTTTCGTCATACTCGGCCTGTTAATATATTTATTTGCGACATAAGCCAGGTCCTCGGGCGTTACAGACATTACCCCTTTTACGTAATGAGCGGAAAAATCCACGTCCCCTGTCAACAGCTGGCTTGTGCCTAAATCAGCGGCCTGGCCCGACTGGGTTTGTTTACCAAATATATAAGAGCTTATAACTTGTTTTTTTGCCCTGTCAATGTCCTTTTTCTTGATTGGACTTTTCTTTACCGTTTCAAGCACGTTAAATATCTCATCTATCACCTTCTGCTCATTGTCAGGTTCCAGTGTCGCGCCTATCAAAAAAAGTCCCGGATGAAACGGTGTGTAATTGCAGACATCAACGGCATATACGAGGTTTAACCTGTCATGCAATGCCTCATACAATAAAGATGACTTGCCCGTGCCCATTATAACAGCCAGGGTATCAAGGGCAAATATATCGGGTTCTGACATGGATACGGAATGAAAACCGATAAGCAGTAACGTCTTTGACACCGGGTATTCTATGCTATTAAGCCGCGCGGTAATCTGCGCGGGTTCGGTGGCAATAGGCGCTATCACAACCGGCCTGCGTTTGAGTTTTCCAAAACTATTCTCTACCGCCATCCGCGCATTATCAAGTTCAAAATCACCAACAACGACAAGAACCATGTTATTAGGGACATAAAATTGCTGATAATAACCAATAATGTCATCTCTCGTAATCGTATCAAATATATCTTCGTAACCGATTATAGGGTTACGGTAGGGGTGTATCATATAAGCCTTCTGCCAAAATTGCGTTGACAGATATTTTTCAGGGTCATCATTGGTATAACGCATCTCGGTCCTGATGACCTCTTTTTCTTTCTCTAATTCCGAAGCGTCAAAACACGGGTCAGATATGATATTATAAAAAATCTCAAGCAGAGCCGCTATATTGCCGGAAGACCCCTGCATCTTGAAGGCTGTGTAATCAAGAGCGGTATAAGCGTCTATATCGGCACCGAACGATTTTACGCGGGCCAATAGTTCCTGCGAAGACATGGCAGAGGTGCCTTTAAATACCATATGCTCTATAAGATGGGTTATACCGGATCCGGCGTATTTTCCTTCTGTTGCCGAACCTGCCCGCACATAGACTTGCGCTGAAAAGGTCGGTGTTTTTCTGTCGGGTTTAAGCACAACGGTAAGGCCGTTGGCTAAAACGTATTTCGTAACTCCGGATGAGAAAAACTCATGCTCCTGGGGATAACAGGCGGGACAAAAAAACAGGGCCGTATATACCAAAAATAACAAGCATGATAATATAATGGCCCTGTATTTCATGAATGGTTAAAATCTTCTCTTTTTTTTACGCGCCTCTCTTATCTTGCGGCGCTTTTTGACGCTCGGCTTTTCATAATGTTTACGCGATTTGACCTCTCTGATAATACCCTCGCGCTCTATTTTTTTCTTGAACCTGCGCAGGGCCCGCTCAAGAGGCTCATTATCTTTAATGTTTATTTTTGGCACAGCCTGATTCACCCCCCTTGCTTTCGCTTGTAAAACGAATTTAAAAATACGCGGATTATGCGGCGCGATTTTAAGCACACGCGGAACAATTGCGCGGTATAACTTTGTATTAATGGTAAGAATTATCTAAATTATATCACAAGAGGGCCAAATTACAAGCATATTTTTAGTGTCTGTATTTCTGCGCGGTATCGCAAGAATTTGCGCGAAAAAAATTGTCAGGGTTAATCCGCGTGAAAAATTTTTCTTTTAAAAATTCGTAATATTGACGGCAGGCTTCAAACGGAAATCAAGAAGCTTAAAAACTATTTTTCAAAAGATATGCTGATTCTTAAGGTAAGCCTTTGTTCTTTCATGGATCCGTGAAACGCGGGAAAAGGAGACGATCGCTCTATGCTGGACAAGGCGTGTCTTTGGAGTATTGGGTTTCTCGTTGATTTTTCAGCTATAACGCCCGCGTCTAAAAGCTTTCCATCCCTGGACAGAATAAAAACAAGGCAAACCTCTCCCTCTAAAAAATAATCCGGCTTATTGGCCTGCGCGGTCTTATATATGCATGACCTTACAGCATTATAATAACTAAGATACACGGGTTGCGACGAAAGGTCCCTTTTGTCATCAGCTATAAGCATGGAGGCGGCATTGCTATAAGCTGTCCGGGACCGGTCAGTTCCTGATACGCGCAAAGGCCTGTCTTGGGCAGGATTAGCCGGCATGGGCGCTTTCTGCTTTACCGTATTGACAGGTTTTTCTATCAATAATTGCTGTTTGGCCTGATTTGATGAAGAGGCTTCAGGCAGGCGTTTTACGGCAGTATCCTGTCTTGGCGCGCCGCCATGAACTGTTTTTTGGCGCTCGGCAATAAGCCTTGAATCTATAGGCGCTTTCTTTTCGGGGCCATACACAAATTCGGTCTTTATATCAGGCTTCTTTACCCTTATAGCATCTTTTTCAAAAGGCAGAGGCGCCATCATAAAAATATGAAAAGCCAGCGAAACCGCTAAAGCATTTATAAAAACTTTATCTTGCAGCATTTTGACTTTATTATAATACCGCGCATTCATGCCTGTCAAGGCGTCACTTAAAACTCAAACTTTAGCCCGGCAACAAAATTCCTCTCCGGCGCGGGATAATAATTACGGGTATCATACATCGTGCTCCTTACCCCGTATTCCGAATATTTTTCATTAAACACATTATTCACTTTGCAAAACAGGGTAAGCTCTTTATGTGTAAATGCGGCGCCGGCATCCACTACCATATAACCCTTAAGGTAGCCTTTAAGATTGTCCTGATCGCTTATAAGCCTGCTTTTACCCGTATCTCTGCAGTCTATGTTAAATGAAAACTGCCCCAGGCGCAGTCCGGCTCCGGCGGCAAAAATATGCCTTGGAACAGCGGGCACATCATTACCGTCAAAACGCCCGCCGCTGAAATTCGCCTTTGTAAACGTGTAAGAGGCGTAAAGGCTTATGTGCTTATTGATAAACATATCCAGCCTTGTTTCAAACCCCTTTCTTTTCGTATCATCGTCATAATTTCTGTTTTCATACAAATACGGGTCAAAATATATTTCGTCTTTCATTTCCATCCAAAAACCCGACGCCTTGACGACGGCTATGTCCGCAAAAGCAATGTCAAGTCCGGCTGTGTAAGAATAACCTTCCTGCGGTCTTAAGGCCGTGTTTATAAATCTGCCGGCTGGCCAAATGGTCCAGTCGTACAAGAGAAATTCGTCCGTTGCCGGAAGCCTGAAACTTTTACTGAAATTCATATAGGCCTTGTTCGTCTCAAAAAACACATACGATAGGCCGGCATTTAGAGCCTGGGCGTCCATGGTCTTTTTATCATCAACATTCGTATAATAACCCTGATAGTCCTTATAGATAAACACGTATTCCGCCCGTTCATACCTGTAGCCGGCATTTACAAATAACGGTTTTACCGGATTGGCTTCAGCCTGGACATAATAACCCGTTGATCTTTTCTTAATATCGCTTTCTCCGGTAAGAGAGCCGGCGGTCCTGGCATAATCACGCGCCTCGTTTGCGTCTTTATAATAATCAAGACCGGCCACAACCTTGTATTTATCATAAATATTCAGCGCCATATTGGGCGTAATATTATACGTTTCTATTTCAGTTTTACCCGTGTCCTTGTTTGATGACGCCCAGTCGCTGGTGCTATTTTTCTGCCTCATTCCAAAACCGCTGGCAAGAAGTATGTTGTCATTTATCTTCACCTGAGGATAAGCGTAAAGATACCAGTCCTCCTGGTTTAAGCTGTCATCTTTGTATTTTGAGTCCCTGCGGGAACGGCTTTTCAAATCATCTTCGGAAAACGCTCCGGGAAACCCCAGGTCAAGCTCATTGTAATGGGCGTCAAAATCGCACATAATATTATCATTCATACTATACCTTAGAGAGCCGAAAAAATCAGTGCCTTTAAGACGCGAATTCTGTCTGTAGCCGTCTGTTTTGTCCCTGCGGGCATTTACCATGATACCGATATTGTCTTGCAGCAAACCAGCCTGGGCCAGACTGGTAAAACCGCGATAACTGGCAAACCTTTGTTCTAATTTCACGCTATACGGTTTAACGGATTTTTTGGTTATTATATTTATGACTCCGCCGGCGGCATTGTCCCCATAGAGAACAGACCCGGAGCCTTTCATTATCTCTATTCTCTCTATGACCTCTTTGGGTATCTGATACCAGTCAACACCGCTTAGATCCGATGAATTTACCCTCCTGCCGTCAACAAGGACAAGCGTGTTCATCTGCGCGGTTTCGCCAAAACCCCTCAAATCAACCGAGGCCTTGGCGCTGTTTCCATAGTAATCACTCACGTGCACGCCTGCCTGCCTGCGCAGTATATCAAGGACGGAACCGTTATCATTATTAATCTCATCACCGCTAATAACCGAAAAAGAACTCGTAATACCGGTCACTCCTGTCTCAAACCTGGAAGGCGTTACCACGATGGGTTCAAGCTGGATTGCCGGTGTTTCACCGGACGCGGCATTACCCGCGTAAACAATCAAAAAAAATACTGCAATCAATGTCCTGCGCATTGTCTTTCTCCTCCTTTTTAGGCATTCGGGCTTTAACCGCTGCGCGACAGCCGCGGAATTTCACCGCAGTTTCCCCTTGTTATTAAAAAACCCCGATACGGATACGCCTGTTTCAAACAGGCATATCCATACCGGGGTCAAACCCTGTCCGCCCCTTAATATTATCAAAGGGGCTATAACCCTGTATGCGAAAGACTACCTTTTCTCCGAGGCGTCTATTCATTATTATGCGGGCAGGTCTTCTGACTTATGGCCTTCTACTCACCATTCCTTCCCGGCATCAAGCCAGTGGATTATCATGGTTTTCGTTCCATACACAGCGGCGGGACCGTATCCGATTTAAACGGAATTCCCTTTTAAAGCTTTCGCAACCCGCATATCAAATTTTATCTCATTATAAACTTTATGGCCTTATTGTCAACTATAAAATCCTGATCCTATTATTTAAGCCAGGCAGTCCTATCGCGCCCGTCGCGAGAAAGGAACAATTAGAGGCCTTCCCGGTAATATCGTGTTATTAACCAGGCACGCCGCGTGAAAAACACTTTCAAGGACACCGCGCTTTAGGACACGTTCGGGAATATCAAAACCGGCGGCCCTGCCTTCGTCTATAAGAAGAAGCTTATCGCAATATTGGGAGGCGAGATTAAGGTCGTGCAAAACGCATATTACGCTAATCCCGGACTCCTGCTGAAGAGACTTGATCAAGTCAAGAATATCGGTCTGATAACCAATATCAAGGTGCGCGGTCGGTTCATCAAGCAAAAGCAGTTTGGCTTCTTGAGCAAGGGCGCGGGCTATTAACACGCGCTGGCCTTCCCCGGCGCTTAAACAATGAACGGGTTTATTTCTTACACGCGTCAAACCTGTCTGCTCCAGAACAAGCCTGACCTTTTGAAGATCTCCTTTTTTTTCGTGCCCGAAGAAACCGATATAAGGGTTTCTGCCCATGAGCACTATCTCTTCAACGGTAAAAGAAAATACGCTTAATATGTTCTGGCCTGCTAAGGCTATACGCCTTGCCAGGACATTTTTGCTTAGCCGGTGTATATTCTGCGACTCTAATAAAACCGTTCCCTTAAACGGTTTTATTATATGAGAAATGGTCCTTAAAAGCGTTGTCTTGCCTGAACCGTTAGGCCCTATAATACCGACAAACTCTCCCCTATCCAGGTTAAAGGACATGCTATGTATAACCGCCTTATCGTTATAACCGCTGTCTATGTCTTTAACCTGTAAAAAAATCATATGAAATTTTACCTTTTTTTTATAATCGCACGCCTTTAAAACTATACGCTGGCCCGCGGCCGGTCTATAGCCAGGCTGTAAAAGCCAGGCGCGAAAAACCCGGCTTAATCGGGGACTTTTGAGCGTTTAAGAAGTAATATAAAAAAGGGGCCGCCGCATATGGCCGTTATTATCCCAATAGGCAATTCCATTGGATACGCCAGTCTTCTTGCCGCGATATCGCACAACACAAGATATACACTGCCGCATAAAGCGCTGGCAGGTATAAGCTTTCTGTGGTCAGGGCCTGTTATCTTCCTTACAATATGGGGAACTATCAATCCGACAAAACCTATCATCCCGCACACGGATACGACGACGGCCGTCATAATGGATGAAACTATAAAAAAAAGCGCTTTAATTTTTTCCACATCAAGCCCCATTGTTATTGCCTCTTCTTCTCCGATACTCATAATATTAAGATGCCTTGCCATCATAATGCTTACTATCATGCCTGACAGGGATACCGCGGATACAACGGATAACAGGCGCAGGTCATAGACCTGGGTATTGCCAAGGAGCCACCATAAAGCGCTGTGCAATCCTTCGCGTTCAGTGGCAGAGACTATATACATGATTACCCCTGACAGCATTGACGTTACAATAACCCCGGACAACAAAAGATCTTCAGCCCCTACCCTGGAACCTTTTTTTGATAAAAAATACACAAACACAATGGAACAAAGCCCGAAAATAAAAGCCGATAAAGGAATTGAAATATCTCCTAATACCGAAATATTAAACCCCAGCATAATGGCAATAACGGCGCCGAGGCCTGAACCGCTTGATATGCCCAGCACATAAGGATCGGCCAGGGGGTTCTTCAAAAGCCCCTGCAATATCGCGCCGACGACAGCCAATGAAGCGCCTGCCGATACCGTAAGCAAAACCCTGCCGGCCCTTAACGCCAATAATCCTCTCATCTCCGGTTTAAACAAGCTTGTCAATGGGACCGGAACACTGCCTAAGGCCAGCGATAAAAAGACCGCGGCAATCAGCGCCAAAGCAAATAAAGACAATGTTTTCGCGTAATCAACACTCATAGAAAATCTCATATAATTTTTTCAGACCTTGCGTGACCCTGGGCCCGGGCCTTAATATAATATCAGGGTCTATATCAGCATATATTCTGCCGTATCTGACAGCCCGCATATCCTGCCAGCCCAGCCTGTTAGAAACATTATTTTTTATCCAGGAATCCGGTTTCATATAAGCAAGGACTATCTTATCGGGGTTTTTCAATATAATCTGCTCGGGGTCTATCCTTGAATATGAACGCTTAAGCCCTGATGTGATGTTTATTCCGCCCGCATGCCTTATCATATCATCCACAAAAGATCCCAAACCAGGGCACATCACAGGGTCATACCATATCTCCATATATATCCTTGGCCTGGCATCGTGGCTTCTTGCGCCAATGGAAACCCGTATCTGATCAATGGCTTTCTTTATGCCGGCATTTATTGCCGCGGCTTCAGGCATACGCCCTGTAAGCGAACCTATGAGAGCAATGCTGTCTGTAAGTTCATCTATGCTCTTCGGGTCCACGCTGACATAATCAATACCGAGGCCGTGAAGTATTAAAGCAAGCCGCGCCTGTTCCATGCCTGTTACCAGGACAAGGTCGGGTTTAAGAGATATTATTTTTTCAATATTGGGACTGCTGAAGGAACCGGCTTTTTCTTTTTCCGCCGCTCTTGGCGGCCAGGTACAAAAGCTTGAAACAGCAACAATCTCATGGTCAAGGCCAAGGGCAAAAAGTATCTCTGTTGTCGCCGGAGTAAGCGATATTATCCTTTGCCGCACTGGCCTTTCACGGGCAAAGCAATGCGGGGAAAACAAGCACGCCAGGCTTGCCGTTAAAAAACAAAAAAATACGATATGCCTGACGGCAGGCATACGGCCTTTGCCCGACGCGTTAGAAACAACCCTTTTCATTAATCCGCCTGCGAATGGCATCCGCGCAATTTTTTGCCTCATCATTAAAACATGCCACGCTCATGGTAAAAGCGCCCATACCCGTTACAAGATTTTTTATTTGCCTGTCATCGGTAACAACAGTGGCTTTTTGTTTATCGCCAAGCTTATATATGATAGACTCAATAACCGTATCTGCCGTTTCTCCGGATGAGGAAAACATAACAACGGGGTTTTTGCCCTCCATGCTTCTTCCGGCGTGATTTCCATCATAGACAATAACGCATTCAGCATGATGATAATCGCAATACGACTCGGCCATGGATAAAAGCATGTCACGGGCATGATCAATGCTTTTTCGCCCGGCCCTTATCAGGTCCGGTATCTTATTGACAAGATTATATCCATCAATTAATACGAGGCACGAATACATTATAGAACACGCCCCCTCCTGCCAGGCATAAAGCGGCCACAATAAGAGATGCTACACATATTCCAAGAAAAATAGCCAGAAACGAATGCCAGAAGCGCATCCTGAAAAGCCCTGCCGCGACGCACCCTGTCCACGCGCCGGTCATTGGCAGAGGTATTGCCACAAAAAGCATAAGCCCCAGGAATTCGCATTTGGCCATAAGCTGTGTCCTGCGTCTGGCGCGTTCGGATAGCCAGCAGAAAAACCGGTTAAAAAACCTGAACCGGCTCATATAGCCTGATACGGATTCCAGTGACAACAGTAAAACAACCGCGGGTATTAAATTACCCGCTGCAGAAAACAGCAGTACTCTCTTTATATCCATACCCATCAAAAGGCCTACGGGTATGGCCCCTCTTACTTCAAGGACAGGCAGGGCCGCCACAATGGCAACTATAATTTCATCGGGTAAAAAACGAATACCCTGGACCAAGGCCTGTATCATGCGCTTATTTCCTCGCGATCATATGCGTTATTATAAACCTGACAAACCGGAATGTATCCCTGACAGGGCGTATCTTGCTGGTCTCATCGGCATATATGGATTTTACGGGCACAGAATCTATGCGAAAGCCTTTTCTGGCTATCTTAATCAACATCTCCGATTCTATTTCAAATTTATGCGATCTTATTTCCATTCCGGAGATAGCCTCCCTTGTAAACAACCTGTAACCGCACTGGGTATCCAATACGCGCTGACGCGACAAGACCGATATTAAAAAAGACATAAACCTATTGGTAATAACCCTTATAAACGGCATACCTTTGGGCTGGCTCATCCTGTTACCTATGACAACCGAACAGCCGAGTTTTTTGATCTTGCCCATAAAACAAGGTATGTCTTCAGGGTCATGCTGGCCGTCCCCGTCCATCGTAAAAAAAAGTTCATAACCGCTGTCTAAGGCATAATCTAACCCGATTTTGAGAGACAAGCCCTTGCCGTTCCTCCGCCTGTTGCGTATAACATGAGCGCCGGCCCGTCCGGCAACGATATGCGTCTCGTCCGAAGATCCGTCATCAACAACTATGGCATCAACGCCAAAACGCTTAACCCCTTTTACCACATCGCCAATCGCCGAGGCTTCATTAAAAGCGGGGATTATAGCGCATATCTTCATAGTTATTCCGAACCCCATGCTATTTTTTGCCAGTATCTCCTGAATACAAACCACTGCTCCGGATATCTGCTAATTATATCCTCCAGGACCCGAACCACATCGTTTGTTATCATAATCACATCTCTATGCTCATCATGCGTAATAACGGGCTGGATAGGCTTCATAATCTTCAGTGTAAACGTATCATCCGTGTTTCTAAGCATAAAAATAGGCACTATAGCGCATTCTTTTTTACGGCTAAAAAGAGCCGGGCCTTTCGGTATAATAGCTTTATTGCCAAAAAAATCAACCTCAAAACCGTTATTAAAATAATCCCTGTCGGAAAGCAGGGCAACAGCCCTGTTTTCGGAAAGCGACTTAAAGCACCTGCGGACGGCCGCTCCAACCGGTATAACACGGACGCCTTTCGCGTTCCTCTGCCTGTTAAAAAAAGTATCTATATTTTTATGCTTATGTATAAGCGCGACCACATCAAGCGGCACGCCTATCGCGGCCAATATCATACCGCCGAGTTCCCAATTACCGATATGCGCGGAAGTCAGTATAACCCCTTTGCCTTTTTTAATCTCCTGGTCCAGATAATGCCTGCCTTCCACGCTGACATACCTATCTATGTAATTTTTATCTATAAGCGAAGACCTGAAAAAATCTACGAGGTATTTTCCAAAATTAATAAAAATACTGTTCCTGATATATTTAAGTGAAGCCATATCCCGCCCGGGAAAAATAGCCCTAAGATTATCCATAATAGCCTGGCTGTCCCCCAATGAAACAAACCTGTATAAAACAGAGGCGAAACCCGCTATCGCGTATCCGATCCTCAACGGGGTATTCAAGGCCAAAAAAATCCCTATTTTATAAAGCGCGAAAAGCATTATTCTATATCTCCAAAAGGGTCTTGGCTATGTCAATGGCGGAAGACGGCCTTGCTATGTTCTCAATGGCATTTTTCATATCATTGAGCTTAGCCTTGGCAGAACACAGATTATCAACCAGTATCGCTATGTCTTTTTCCGTCTTGGCCCGGACAGCGGCCCCCTTCTCTAAAAGGAATTCCGTATTTTTGGCCTCCTGGCCGGGTATCGGGTTTATTATGACAATGGGCAGGCGCTTTGCAAGGGCCTCGGAGACAGTAAGGCCTCCGGGCTTGGTAATGATCAGATCGGACGCGCCCATAAGCTCGTCTATGTTTTCAGCGTAACCTATAACAACGATCTTTTTATTCATCCTGTCAGTCCGGCGCTTAAGATATGAGTTAAGTTTACTGTTTGTGCCTGATACGACAATCATCTGAATATCGCAATTTATCCTGTCAAGTGAAAAAACGACCTTTTTAATAGGCCCGAGTCCGCCGCTGCCGCCCATTATCAAAACCGTTTTCTTATAAGGGTCAAGGCCAAGCGCCTTAAGCGAACAGGCCTTGTCACAGCTGACATTGAACTTAATATCAATAGGCACCCCGGTAATTTTTATCTTTTCAAACGGCACACCGTTTGAGACGAGCCTGTCCCTGGCGGCGTCCGAGGCTACCGCATAAATATCCACAGAATCGTATATCCAGTATGAGTGCGGGTAAAAATCAGTAAGCACGCCTACAAGGGGCAGGCGGCTATTGTGCGTAACCTTGTAATCAGCGATCATACCGCAGGGAAAGGCCTGGGTGCAGGCTACGGCATCGGGATTAAAATCATTGATAAGATTTTTCATCTTCAAACTGTTATGCCTGTGTATCATCTCTTTTAAGGCCTTGGTATTTTTGACAACCCTGGGATTATCGTAAAGATATTCCCAGACTTCAGGCGTCCTTTTTATAATTCCGCTGTATGTCCTGTTGATGATGCGTTCAAGTATTGGATTGGTATAATGGAATGAATTGATACTGTATATCTGCGTGTCCGGATTCAGATACCGCAAGGCCTTTTCTATGGCCATCGCGGCACGATGGTGCCCGGAAAGCACCGATATGTAAAGAAGAAGGATTCTCTTAGGTCTTTGCATCTATGGTCATGTTTTAAGGAATTTATCAATACGTTCAATAGCTGTCTTTAAACGTTCTTCTTTGTCTACAAGGGCAAAACGCACATATCCTTCGCCGTATTCGCCAAAACCTGTGCCGGGGGCAACTGCCACCCCCGCCTCTTCTATAAGTAAAGAGGCAAATTCCATGGAGGTAAGAGCGCTGTACTTAGGCGGTATATGCGCCCATATATAAAATGTGGCTTTCGGCTTTTCAACAGGCCAGCCTATCGCGTTCAGGCCGTCAACAAACAGGTCTCTTCTTCTTCTATAAGTCTCAACCAGTTCTTTTACGCAATCCTGCGGGCCTGTCAAGGCCTTCGCGGCGGCAAACTGGATGGCCCGAAAAATGCCAAAATCAACATATGACTTCGTTTTTGCCAATGAACCAAGTATATCCCTGTTGCCTACAACAAAACCTATCCTCCATCCAGCCATATTATAAGATTTGGAAAGCGTGTGGAATTCAATAACATTGCCACCCTTAGCGCCTTCAATTTCCATTATGCTGGTTGCCTTAAAACCGTCAAACACTATATCGGAATAGGCAAGGTCATGCGCTACTATCAGCCCAGGTTTGTCCTTGACCCATTCCAGGACATTACGGAAAAAATCCTTATCCGCTACAGCCGTCGTTGGGTTATGGGGATAACTAATAAAAAGTAATTTTGCCATTCGCACGACCTCCGGGCTCAATGCCTTAAGGTCAGGCTTGAAGTTATGCTCTATGGTCATTGGGATATTATACAGGATCCCGCCTGCCATAATCACGCCGTTAAAATGAACCGGATAAGCCGGGTTAGGCACTAAGGCTATATCATCCTGGTTTAAAAAAGCCAGCGATAAATGCGCTATACCTTCCTTTGAACCTATAAGAGGCAGGACCTCACTGCCGGCGTCAAGGTCTACATTAAATCTCTGTTTATACCACTGTGCAATAGCCTGCTTAAGGGTTTTTTCAGCATCCCCCCCGGGCCTGGAGTACCTGTGATTTTCATTGATACGGACCTGGCTGCAAAGTTCATCAATGATATGCCCCGGGGTTGGCAAGTCGGGATTGCCCATGCCAAGATCAATAATGTCAATGCCCCTGGCGCGGGCCTTGGCCTTTAAATCATCAATTATGGTAAAAAGATATAAAGGCAGTCTGCGCATCCTGTTTGCTTCATGCATTGACATATTATTTCCGGCCCTCATCAATACGAGCTATGATATCACCAACACGCACTTCCTGGCCTTCTTCAGCATCTCTTGATATAAGCGTGCCCGATGCATCTGCGGGCACATTGAATGTCGCCTTGTCGGTAAGCATCTCAACAAGGTCGTCTCCTTTTTCCACGAATTCACCGATATCCTTGTGCCAAAAAGAAACAACCGCTTTGTCTATTCCTTCGGCGAGCTTTGGTAATTTCAATTCCGTCATTATATTAGCCTCCTTAATTGTGTAATAATTATACTAAAACATTATATAGTTGTCACGGTTTTTTTAAAACAGATATTTTTATCTTTGCGCCGGGGATTTTTTGTGCCGGTAAACACGCCTGTATTGGCCCTTTCGTAACATTGCGGTAATCAAATGGGGTTACTTAAAAAGGCATTGCGGATATCTTAAAAACAGTCTCAAAACAATGAATCATTTCACGCTTCAGCCGCTCCATGGCAACAGGCGACTTTAATATTTTCTGCATTGAAGTTGTCTTAATGCCTTTATACCCGCAGGGATTTATCATATCAAAGTATTCCAGCCCGGTATTAGCATTAAGGGCAAGGCCGTGATACGTTATCCAATTGCTGGCCGCGATGCCTATTGAAGCTATCTTGCCCCACTCTGTCCAGCAGCCCGTGCGTCCGCTTATTCTAAACGACTCTATACCATAACCCCTAAGCAGGCTCATGACAACTTCTTCCATATCGCGCAAAAACTTATGCATATCCCTTGTCAGCATGTTCAGATTAAAAATCGGATAACAGACAAGCTGGCCCGGGCCGTGAAAGGTAATATCCCCGCCGCGGTCAGTGCGGACAATGTCTATGCCAAGCGCCTTTATCTTGGTGCGCCCGATCAGGATATTATCGTCACAGGCCAAGCGGCCCAGGGTAAAGACAGGCTGATGTTCCGCCAGTATAATCGCGCCTGGCAGTAAAGCTGATTTTACCTGGGCCAAAACCTCTTTTTGGACAAAAAAAGCCCTGTTAAAATCAATCAATCCGAGGTCTAATACCTTGTAATTCATTGGATTATTTAAACGTTATACGCGCGCGCTCTGTTTGAGGCCTCAAGCACTGATTCAGAAAACGTAGGATGGGCGAATATGGTTTTTGACAGGTCGTTTACCGTCAAACCATTATTGACGGCTATGGTAAAACCCGATATAATCTCGCTGGCAAGATATCCGAATACTGCCGCGCCTAATATTTTTCCCGAACGCGCCTCAAACAGCAATTTGACAAATCCATCCGGTTCACCCTGTATATGCGTCCTGCTTACCGCGGACAGCGGTAATTTGGCCTCTTTGAAATCAATGCCCTGCTCTTTGGCCCTGTCCGCGCTTATGCCTACAAAGGCGATTTCGGGATGCGTAAAAATAGCGCTTGGAACCGCTGAATAATTGACTTCCCGGACAGCGCCCAATGCTATGTTTTCAACGGCAAGCGCTCCTTCATATGAAGCAACATGCGCCAGCTGATATCCTGCTATCGCGTCGCCTATGGCATATATATTGGGAATATTCGTTCTAAGTGTTTTATCAACCCCGACAAAGCCGTTTGATACCCTGACACCCGCCTCCGGAAGGCCCAGGCCTTCTACATCGGGTTTACGTCCGACACAAAGCAAGACTTTGTCGCAGATAATCTGCTTCCCGCTGGCAAGCCCGATAGAGGAAACGGATCCGGCAGAAGCCGATATTACCGAATCATTCTTTAATACCTTAATACCCTGTTTTTGAAAATTTAACTCAAGCCTTTTAGACGTCTCTCTATCCGACCCCGGCATAAGCTGGCCGGCAAGTTCAATAATAGTGATATCAACGCCGAATTGATTATAAATAGAAGCAAATTCACAACCTATAAAACCACCGCCTACAATAACCATACTGCGCGGCAAAGCCGTCTGCGAAAGCATGTCCGAACTTGACAATATAAATTGATGGTCAAACTTGAGGTGGGGCAATTCGGACGGTATGGATCCGCAGGCAATGATTATATTTTTAGAAGAGATTATTTTATCGTTACAGCGAAGCCTGTCCCTGCCGGCAAACACAGCTTCTGCTTTTATAATATCCACGCCTTTTGACCTAATAAGGGATTCGGCGCCGGCGCGGAGTTTTTGTATGATAGACTCTTTTCTGTCAAAAAGAGCGGCATAATCAAAACCGCGCAATTCAGCCTTCAAGGCAAACATGTCCGACTGACGCAGCTGCCTTAACAAATCAGCGCTTCTGACAAGCGTCTTGGTGGGGATACACCCGCAATTAAGACATGTTCCTCCTAAGTGGGACTTTTCAATAACACAGCATTTAAGGCCTGCCTCACCCCCCCTGATGCAGGCGGCATAACCGCCTGAACCTGCCCCTATTATCGCGATATCATAAATTTTATCCATATAAATCTCTTTTTACGGTTATTGTTAATGTATCATTACCCGGCGCGCAAGCGGTCTTTGAAGGAAAAAACAGTATTATATATTCAATTGAGCTATTTGGCTGGAGATGGAATTTGAAGCGGCGTTCAAAAGCCTTTTTTCATCATCGCTCAATGACATTTGAACGATATTCATAATACCCTCTTTTCCTAATACGACAGGAACGCCAAGGAATATGCCGCTTACTCCGTATTCCCCGTTTAACAGGCAGGAGCAGGGCATCGTCTCCCGGCTGTCTTCAAGAATGGCCTTTACCATTCTAAAGACTCCTGCCGAGGGGGCAAAAAAAGCGCTTCCGGTACCCAGGTATGACACTATTTCCGCGCCTCGCGATTTTGTTTTTTCAACTATCCTGTCAATAGCATCTTTCGGGGCACGCCGGGCCAAAGGCTCTTTGCCTGCCTTACTGCTACCAGTCAGGCAAACCATAGTCTCTCCATGGGTCCCCATCACAACAGCATCAAAACTGTCAAGCGGGGCCTCTAAGAACCTTGACGAGATCAGATTCATTCTTGACGAATCAAGGCAGCCGGCCATGCCGACAACTCTCTTACCGCTTAAACCGCTTTCTTTATAAACAACATAGGAGATAACGTCAAGCGGGTTTGTAACGACTATTACTACCGGGCGGTGATTGAATTTCATGAAATTACGCGTAATATCTTTGACGATACACGCGTTTTTATTGAGCAGTTCCTCCCTGGTCATACCGGGTTTTCTTGCCAGGCCCGCGCAAACGACAACGATATCGCTGTCTTTGGTCTGGCTATAATCCGATGTCCCTGTTATCTTGCAACCGTGCCCGATAAGAGACGCCGCGTCCATAAGGTCTTCGGCTTTACCCTTGGCGATACCGCCGGCGATATCAAGCAGGACAATGTCGCCCAAGCCGGCTTCAAGTATCCTCATAGCGGATGCCGCGCCGACATTACCGGCGCCGATAACTGTTATCTTACTGCGTTTTTTGCTTTCCATCGGGCTAAAACTTGAAGTCTCCGTGCTTCTTAAAATGTTCAACTATACCGCCGTCTTCAATTATCTTTGTCATGAAATCCGGCAAAGGGGTGATCTTGACCTTCTGCCCGGTGCTGACATTAACAACATGCCCCTGCGCGGTATCTACCTGCAGGGTATCGGACTGCCTGAAGCCGCTCGTATCACACTCAATGAGTATCAATCCGAGATTTATCGCGTTTCTAAAAAAAATCCTGGCGAAGGATTTTGCTATGACAGCCGATATGCCGGAATACTTTATGGCTATCGGGGCCTGTTCCCTTGAAGAACCGCATCCGAAATTGGCCCCGGCAACGATAAAATCACCTTGTTTTATTGTTTTATAAAATTCAGGCTTCAGGTCTTCCAAAAGATGCTTTGCCAATTCATGCGGATCCTGTATCCTGAATTTATAGCGTCCGGATATTATATAATCCGTATTGATAGAGTCCTCAAACCTATGGACAGAACCTGTCAGCTTCAACCTATCATCTCCTTGGGTCGGTTATTTTTCCTTTTATGGCAGACGCGGCCACCGTAGCCGGGGAGGCCAAATAAATAAAAGCGTTCGGATTGCCCATTCTGCCTTTAAAATTCCTGTTGGCAGTTGATAAAACAACCTCATTATCCGAAGGCACGCCGTTATGCGTTCCCACGCAGGGCCCGCAGCCCGGTGTAACGACATTCGCCCCTGCCTGGACAAATACCTTGATAATACCGTCGCGCATAGCGCGCAAAAAAACGTTTCTTGATGAAGGCGCGACAATAAGCCTTACGTCAGGGTGGACCTTTTTGCCTTTGAGAAAAGAGGCCGCTATCTTGAGGTCTTCAATCCTTCCATTCGTGCAGGTACCGATAAACGCCTCGTCAATGCGTTTGCCAGCAATCTCGGAGATCTTGGCAACATTATCAACAGCATGAGGTTGAGCGGCCATAGCGGTTATCTTTGACGCGTCATAATGCCTCTCCGCCTTATACCGCGCGGCTTTATCGGCAAAGACAGTCTTAAATGATCTTTTCGCCCACCGGCCAAGCCATGCCAGGGTTTTTTTATCCGGTGCGATTATGCCGAATTTCGCCCCCATCTCAACAGCCATATTCGTTATGGTAAAACGAGCATCCATTGAAAGAGCGCTTATAGCGGGGCCATAAAATTCAACCGCGTCATACGTAGCGCCGTCGGCGGTAAGGTCGCCTATTATATGCAGTATAAGGTCTTTTGAGTAAACGCCTTTTTTGAGTTTTCCGTCAACAACGATCTTGAGCGTGTCAGGGACTTTAAACCAATTCCTGCCGCTTGCAAGACTGATGGCAAGATCGGTAGAACCAAACCCTGTTGACAAGGCGCCGAGCGCTCCGTAAGTGCACGTATGGGAATCAGCCCCCACTACAAGATTACCGGGCAGCACATTGCCTGATTCCAGGACGACTTGATGGCAAACTCCGCAACCGATATCGTAGATTTTCAGTTTATTGCCCTTGGCGAAATTCCTCATTTTCATGTGTATCGCCGACACCCCTATATTAGGCGACGGCGCGCTATGGTCAATAACCATGCAGAATTTTGATTTACCCGCAAGTTTTTTTACCCCCATCCTGGATATCGCGTCTATAATAAGCCCGCTTGTTCCGTCCTGGCCGAGGCAAAAATCAATTTTGCAAAGCGCGTAATCCCCGGCTTTCAAAACCTTGCCGGCATGGGAGCTTAAAATCTTTTCCGCTATTGTTTGAGCCATTTTTCTATCCTGTCCAGCCCCTCTTTAATAAGCTTCATGCTGGTTGCGAAACTTAATCTTATGTATCCGGGACAGCCGAAACCCTCACCGGGGACAACAGCCACCCTGGCATCTTCAAGCAGCCTGTCGGCTATCTTTAATGTGTCATGACCGATAACTGAAACATTAACAAAACAATAAAAAGCCCCTTTAGGCTCAAGGCATGAAACGGATTTCATTGCCTTAATCCTTTTTACCATATAATCCCGCCTCTTTTTAAACTCGTCTCTCATCATGCTGACAGAACTTTCATCTGAACTTATGGCCGCCAGGGCCGCTTCCTGGCTTATTGAACACGGATTGGAACTTGAATGATCCTGGAGATTAGCGATGGCGCTTGTAAGGGATGTGTCATTTGAAGCGATATAACCTATTCTCCATCCTGTCATGGCATAGGTTTTTGATACACCGTTAACTATAACAGTCATATCCTTGCCCTCCCTGCCCAGTGAGGCGCAGGAAACGGCTTTAAGCCCGTCATAAACAAGCCTGTTATAAATTTCATCACTAATAACCCTGATACCTTTGCCTTTTAAAAGACAAACAATATCGTAGAGTTCATCGCGGGTATATAAACATCCTGACGGGTTAGAAGGGGAATTAATAATGACTGCTTTTGTTTTTGAAGTAATCGCGCCCGCAAGACTTTCAGCGGTTATCTTGAAACCTTCGCCTTCGGCCGGCCTTAGTATAACAGGGATTGCTTCGGCAAGCCTAATCATTTCAACATAACTGACCCAATAGGGCGCTACGGTTATTACCTCATCACCCTTATCGCATATCGCCTGGAATATATTATACAATGAATGTTTGGCGCCGTTGGATACTATTATATCTTTTGGGGTATAATCAATCTTATCAATTGAGGAAAGCTTATCGCATATCGCCTGGCGCAGTTCAAGCGTTCCGGCGCTCTGGGTATATTTGGTCTTACCCGCCTTTATAGCGTCAAGGCCGGCCTGTTTAATATAATCAGGGGTATCAAAGTCCGGTTCTCCGGCTCCAAAACTTATGACATCAATACCCTGCTTGGCCATGGCCCGGGCCTTTGACGTTATACCCAAAGTAGCGGAAGGCTGTATCTGGCTGATTCTTTTTGATAAAGACATTATTTCTCCATGCCAACAGATACGGATCTTATACTATATCCGGTATGATATCAATAACGGCCCTTAAGCGCAATAGTCCGCGTTCAAGAACCGTTTATGAAAAACAACCCGCCTATTATTTATCAAAAAACCTCTTGAACTTGCCTATTATACCCTTGCCTTGCCTGGGCTGGTTTTTCTTTTCTATGTCCTTGGCGAGTTTGGGCTTTTTTGCCGGAGAAGGCTTACCGTCCTGCCTTGCGGGCTTGGGAGTAATTTCATCCTTACCGCTTGGCTTGGATTGCGCAGTTTTACGTCCATCGGATTGCTTAACCGCGCCCTCTACAGGCTCTGCCGGAGATTCAACAGCCGCCTGCGCCGCCTTCTTATCCTTAAGCTTCTTTTCCTTTTTCTTTTGTTCCGGGATGTCAGTAAGTTCCAGGACAGCTGTTTGCGCGCCGTCGCCTCTTCTAAATCCGAGCCTGATAATCCTTGTATATCCACCGCTTCTATTCTTAGACAGCGGTGCCAATACACTGACAAGCTTGCGCGTAAGCGCTTTATCCTGAAGAATGGCATCTATAGCCCTGATATCCTTTAGGGTCGCGGATTTAGCGTAGCTGATAATCTTGTCGGCCAGCCTGCGCGCCTGTTTCGCTTTTATAAGCGTTGTTTTAATGCTATGGGATATAAACAGCCCTCTTACCAAAGACCTTATCAGCTGTCTTCTCTGCGAATAGTTCCTGCCTAATCTCTTGTTCAGTTTAGCATGTCTCATACTCTATGTCTTTCTCCAATTTTATTTCTTCTTTACCTTCATCCCGAGTGAAAAACCCATACTTTCCAATACGCCGACTATCTCCGTAAGAGATTTTTTACCGAAATTCCTGTACTTGAGCATTTCACTTTCGGTTTTTGACACAACATCTCCAATGGTCTTGAGTTTTGCCTTCTCAAGGCAGTTCGCGCTTCTGACGGAAAGCTCCAATTCGGAAACAGGCATTTTCAGTTTTTCTATCAACTCGGCATCTTCCTGCGGTTCATCAACAATCTCCAGATCTTCAGGCAGTTTTCCAAAATTAACAAATATATCAAGGTGCCTTTGCAGGACATTGGAGGCATATAGCAAAGCCTCTTTGGGTGTGACAGCCCCGTTTGTCCAGATCTTAAGCGTAAGCTTGTCATAATCAGTTACCTGCCCGACCCTGGTGTCTTCAACAAGGAAATTGACCTTGGTAACGGGGCTAAATAGTGAATCTATCGCGATTACGCCTATCGCCTGGTCTTCTTTTTTATTACCTTCGGCAAGCACATAACCGCGCCCCTTTCCTACCTCCATCTCAATATCCAGCTTGGCATCCTTGTTAAGGGTTGCTATATGCAGGCCCGGATTTATAATGTCTATGGTTTCATCCGATATAATATCTTTGGCTGTCACAGCCCCCTTGCGGTGCACCTTTATAAACAACGGCTTCGGAACAGAAGTATGGCTTCTAAGAACAAGGCTTTTAATATTCAAAATTATCTGCGTAACATCCTCTACAACGCCGGGTATAGAACCAAACTCGTGAGCGATACCGTTAATCTTGATATTTGTAACAGCAGTTCCTTCAATGGATGAGAGCAGAACCCTTCTTAGGCTGTTGCCAAGCGTGGTGCCATAACCTCTCTCAAAAGGTTCGGCTATGAATTCGCCATATGTATCGGTAAGGGTATTGTCGTTTGCCTTTAAAAGTTTGGGCATCTCAAAATTTCTCCAGGCTATTCCCATATTATCCGCTCCTCTTGTTTAATATGCGTATTTTTTGGTATTTCTTATTTAGAATAAAGCTCAACGATAAGCTGTTCCTGCACGGGGAAACCTATATCGTCTCTTGAAGGAAGCTCTTTAACTGTGGCGGAAAATTGTGCGTCATTGAGAACCAGCCACCCCGGCACGCCCCTGTCCTTATTCAGTTTAAGGTTTTCCTCGGCCTTCTTGGCGCCTTCAGGCTGGACCTTCAGGCTGATAACATCGCCTTTCTTCACCTGAAACGAAGGGATGTTTACGACTTCGCCGTTAACGTGTATGGAATTATGTTTTACCATTTGCCTTGCTTGAGCGCGAGAAGATGCCAAGCACGCGCGAAAAACCACGTTATCAAGCCGTATCTCCAGGTTTTGCAAGAGGAGTTCTCCGGTAACGCCCTTTTGCCTCTCGGACTTTTTGAAATAACATCTGAATTGCCTTTCAAGTATTCCGTATATGCGCTTAACCTTTTGCTTTTCCCTTAGCTGTAAGCCATAATCCGATATCTTACCCCTTCTGTTGCGGCCGTGTTGCCCGGGGTTATAGCCCCTTTTATTAAAAGAACATTTTTCACTCACGCAGCGCGGGCCTTTCAAGAAAAGCTTTACGCCTTCTCTCCTGCACAACCTGCACATTGCTCCCGTATTTCTTGCCATTAACTACTCCTTGATTTTATGGGTATCAATATTTTCCAGACACGCATGCCGCCGGATAATGCCTTACGGCGTCAGATAAAAAAACAAATCACTAATTCTGTTATACCCTTCTTCTCTTGGGCGGCCTGCAACCGTTATGAGGTATGGGCGTTGTATCCGTTATGGAATTTACCTGTAGACCGGCCGCCTGTATAGCCCTGATTGTGGATTCCCTGCCGGCGCCCGGGCCCTTGACAAAAACATCTATTTTTTGCATGCCGAAGTCGCGGGCCTTCTTTGCGGCTTTATCGGCAGCTATCTGGGCGGCAAAAGGCGTTGATTTTTTGGAACCCTTGAAACCGCTTCCGCCGCTCGTTGCCCAGCACAATGTATTACCCTGCAAATCAGTTATGGTCACTATAGTATTGTTAAATGTCGCCAGTATATAAGCAAGGCCGTGCGGAACATTGCGTTTAACCTTTTTTTTCGCCTTAGGTTTTTTTGCCACTTTCATTTCTCCTATGTTTGTTTTCTCGTCACGCCTACAGTGCGCCTCGGGCCCTTACGCGTCCGCGCATTAGTCCTGGACCTTTGCCCTCTGACCGGCAGGCTTTTTTTATGCCTCTGTCCGCGATAAGTGCCTATGTCCATGTTGCGCTTTATGTTGGCGGCCGCGTCTCTTCTTAAATCGCCTTCAACCATATAGCTCTTATTAATAGCCGATGTTATCTTGGCAATTTCTTCCTCGGTCAAATCCTTGGCGCGCGTATTAGGGTCTATCTGCACCGTCTTCAAAACCTTGTTGGAAAGCGTCCTGCCTATGCCATAAATATAAGTCAACGAAATCTCAATCCTCTTCTCTTTTGGTACATCCACACCACAGATTCTCGGCATCTCTTTACTCCTTCATATACATCCGCATTGAAGGGCGAAAACCGCCCAATCTAACCCTGCCTTTGTTTATGCTTGGGATTTTTACAAATCACCCTGACCACATTATTCCTTTTTATTATCTTGCATTCGGAACATATTTTCTTGACAGATGACCTAACCTTCATAGTGTCACTTCTCCCTGTAAATAATCCTGCCCCTGGCCAGGTCATAGGGTGAAAGTTCAAGCTTGACCTTATCGCCAGGCAGTATCCTGATAAAATACATTCTCATCTTGCCTGAAACATGGGCCAGGACCTTATGCCCATTTTCAAGCTCAACCCTGAACCTGGCATTCGGCAATGCCTCTATTATCGTACCTTCAACCTCTATAGCCTCTTCTTTCATTCAATCCCTTCCGTAAATACTTCAGGGCCGTTTTTTGTAATCGCCACCGTATGTTCAAAATGGGCGCTTAGGCTTCCGTCCTGGGTAACAGCGGTCCAGCCGTCATCCAGGATCTCAACCCCCGGGCCTCCGGCATTAATCATAGGCTCTATGGCAAGCACCATACCCTCTTTTAACCTGACTCCGGCGCCACTTCTGCCAAAATTGGGCACAGGCGGGTCCTCGTGCAAGTTTAATCCGATACCATGGCCCACAAATTCCCTTACCACATTCAACCCGTTGTCAACAGCGCAACGTTCAACGGCGCAGGAAATATCAGATAACCTGCCTCCGCAGACAGCATAGCCTATCGCATCCAGGAGCGCCTTTCTCGTAACCTCTATAAGGCGCGCGGCCATATTAGCGATATTTCCTACCGCTACTGTCACAGCAGCGTCAGAGAAATAACCATCTAACCTCACACCGACATCAATACTGATTATGTCGCCGTTTTTAAGGATCCTCTTTCCGGGTATACCGTGAACGATCTGCTCGTTAACTGAAGTACATATAGTCTTTGGAAATCCTTTATATCCTAAGAACGCGCAATCAGCTCCCGAATCCAGTATCTTCTTTCTGGCCCAGTTATCCAGCTGTTCGGTAATTATGCCCGGGACAACCATTTTCTTAAGCCCTGTCAGCACGTCTACCAACAACCTTGAAGCATTTTTTATGCCTTCAAGCTGACTTGGGGATTTCAATTCAATCATAACAAACCTTCACTGCCAAAGAGCTCATAAAGCACATCATAAAGCTGTCTTACGTCAAGATCGCCTGAAACGGTTTTCAATATGGCACGCTTGCTGTAGTATCCAATCAATTCCTGCGTCTGCTGTTCATATACCTCAAGCCTCTTGAGGACAGTCTCTTCCTTGTCATCATCCCTTTGATAAAGTTCGCCTGCGCAATAATCGCACTTGCCGTCAGTTTTAGGCGGGATATTAGTCACGTGAAATATACTCCCGCACTTCCTGCATACCCTTCTGCCGGTAAGCCTGGTCAGTATAATGTCTTTGGTGGTCTTCATATAGATCACCATATCAAGGTTCATACCTATGCGATCAAGGGCCGCGTCAAGCACCCTGGCCTGGTTTTCCGTGCGCGGATACCCGTCAAGTATGAAACCCGACTTTTTCACGTCTTCTTGTTTCAGGCGCTCTATCATAACCTGATTTACGATATCGTCAGGCACAAGAACGCCTCTATTCATATAATCGGAAAGCTGTTTGCCGAGCTCGCTGCTGCTCTTCTTTGCCTGCCTGAATATATCTCCGGTTGAAATATGGACAAGATTCAATTTACCTGACAGGACCTTAGCTTGAGTGCCTTTACCGGCGCCCGGCGGGCCCAACAATACTATTCTCAACGCCTGCTCCTCATTTTGCCTTTTTTCAAGAACCCTTCGTAATGCCTCATTAAAAGCTGTGATTCCACCTGTTTCATGGTATCAAGCATAACGCCGACAGTAATAAGTATAGCTGTGCCTCCGAAGAAACTCGCCACCAGATACGGTATGTGAAGCGCCTTGCTTATCAGGTCAGGCAAGATAGCTATAACTGCCAGGAAAACCGCTCCGGGCAGTGTGACCCTGTTTAATATGTGCTCAAAATACTGGGCTGTCGGTTTTCCAGGCCTGATACCGGGAATAAAACCTCCGTATTTTTTCATATTATCCGACACCTCAACGGGGTTAAATGTAATTGCCGTGTAAAAGTAACAGAAAAAAACAATTAATAAGGAATATAAAATACTATAAATAACATTCTGCCTTACTAAAAAATTCGCCGCGTTTTGAAAAGCAGCGTTCGGTATAAATCCCGCAATAGTAGCAGGAAACATTAAAAGAGACTGCGCGAAAATAATCGGTATGACTCCGGCATGGTTTACCCTAAACGGTATATACGTATTTTGGCCCCCGTATATCTTTCTGCCTATTATGCGTTTGGCGTATTGAACAGGTATCCGCCTCTGGCCCTGCGTTATTATTATAACGGCCGCTATAACGGCTATCAACAAGACAAGCATAAATAAAAGTTTAAATACGCTTATCTGCGTCTGCGAAGTTGATGACGGCGATAAAAGCATGACAAGCTGGTGTATCGCAACAGGCAATCGGGAAATTATGCCGGCGGTTATAAGGATTGACATACCGTTGCCTATTCCGTATTCAGATATCTGCTCTCCAAGCCACATAATAAAAGCAGTGCCGCTGGCAAAGGTCAATATGGTAAGAAATCTGAAACCCCATCCGGGAAACTGCACTATTTGCATTCCTTGAAAATTAGCCGGATTTTCCACCCACAGGCTGATAAAGAACGACTGGACCACGGCCAGGACAATAGTCCCGTATCTCGTATACTGGGTTATGCGTTTTCTGCCCTCTTCGCCGCCTTCCTTGGCAAGTTTCTCAAATGAAGGTATAACCGTGGTAAGCAGCTGCATTATGATTGAAGACGATATATAGGGCATGATACCCAAAGCGAATATGGTGAGTTTTGATATAGCGCCTCCGCTAAAAAGATCCATAATGCCAAACAACGTCCCGCCTGATGTCCTGGCAATGTTTTCAAAGAACTGCGATAAGGCCGAACCGTCTATGCCCGGGGTAGGTATATAACCGCCTATCCTATAAACCGCGATCAGGGCTGAAGTCAGTAATATCTTTTTCCTAAGGTCAGGTATCTTGAATATATTGCTAAGAGCCGCCAGCATAATAAACCCCGGTTCTATAATCCGCGAATTGATTGATCTTGTTTTTTAGTATTTGATGACCTGCGCTTTATCGGAGAAGGTTTAACCAGCAAAACCGTCTTGCCTCCCGCAGACTCAATAGCCGCTTTCGCCGAACGGCTAAAGGCGTGGGCATGAACATCTATCTGTTTTTTTAATTTGCCCAAACCCAGTATTTTCACCAAGCCCGCCGCGTCCTTTATCATACGCCTGCTCTTCAGAAGGGCTGGGTTGATAATATCCTTGTCAGAAAAGACACTCAATCGCTCAACCTGCACAATCTGATAACAGCGCCTGTATTTATTCGTAAAACCTCTCTTCGGCACTCTTCTGATAAGCGGCATTTGTCCGCCTTCCATGCCCTTGTATTTTTTTGTGTTACCTCTGGCCGACTGGCCTTTGTGCCCCCTGCATGCTGTCTTGCCGTGGCCTGAACCCTGCCCTCTGCCTTTTCTTTTTTTCTTTTTGACCGCGCCTTTCGGCACCCTTAAATAATCAATGATTGTCATTTTTTACTCTTCTTTTATTTTGAATTAACATTTTTAAGAAACAACCTGGCCTTTTGGTTTCACTGTCAACTCCCTAAAGCCGCACGCCGTCGCTTTTACAATATTAAAAGGGTTGTTTGATCCCAGACATTTGGTCAATATATCCTTAATACCGGCGGCATCGCACATAGCTCTTGTAGCGCCTCCCGCGATTACGCCTGTTCCTTCTCCGGCGGGCTTAAGCAGCACCCTTGCCGCGCCATAAACACCTATAACTTCATGAGGTATGGTAGACCCCTTCAGCGCGATACTGAACATGGACTTTTTGGCGTCATTGAGGCCTTTTTTTATCGCGTCAGAAACTTCATTGGCCTTACCAAATCCAAAACCTACCATTCCCTTTCTGTCTCCGACAACTACAAGCGCGCTGAACCCTATCTTTTTGCCGCCCTTCGTTACCTTGGATGTCCTATTGATAGAGAGCACTTTTTCAAACATCTCATCAACAAATTGCATACTGCCGGCAATATCCGAGTCTTTTGAAATCGTCTTTTTCAAATCATCCTTTGCCCTTTCTTTGGGCATGGGTTGCTTCGTGGTTTTAGATATCTTTTTGTCAGCCAAAATCTTTGTCCTCCCAGATACGAACGGTATTTAAAACATTAAGTCCACATGGACCCTGATATCATCCTTAAACAATATACAATAACAATGTGTCCACGGCTAAAATCTGCCGGGGTTAAAAATCTAATCCGTTTTTACGGCATGATTCCGCGAAGGCCTTGACCCTGCCATGATACTTCCTGCCTCCCCTGTCAAAGACAACTTGCTTTATCCCCTTTTTGGAAGCCTGCTGGGCAAAAAGCTTACCGAGATTCTCGGCCGCCGGAACATTGCCTCCATATTTGACACCTGATTTCACGTCTTTATCATACGTGGATAAAGACATTATTGTCTTTGATTCAGTATCATTAACGAGCTGGGCAGAAAGGTTTTTTAAAGACCTGTATACACACAGCCTTGGCTTTTGCGCAGTTCCAATTATCTTTTTTCTTAGCCGTTCATGCCTTAGATGGCTTTGTAAAACACGTTTTCTTTGCATTTTGCATCATCCCTTATGCGTTATGATAGAACAAGACCCTTTTTAGGCAACTGTCTTTCCTGCCTTTTTCCTGACATACTCGCCCACATACCTTATACCTTTGCCTTTATAAGGCTCCGGTTTATAAAAAGCTCTGATCTGGGCCGCCACTTCACCGATAAGCTGCTTATCAATGCCCTTTATAATTATTTGCGTGGGTTTGGGCGACTGTATATCAACGCCTGTGGGCGCATCGTATTCAATTGGATGCGCAAATCCAAGGTTTAGGGTAAGCTTTTTACCGCTCACCTGGGCCTTGAATCCCACGCCCTGTATTTCAAGCTCTTTGGAAAAGCCCTCGGTAACGCCTTTAACCATATTATTTGTAAGCGACCTGGCTAAGCCATGATTCATTTTATGAATTTTTATATCTGATACCCTGTTCAGCAGTATTTCATCCCCGGTATGGGCAGCATTTATCCCATCAGGCAGATTAAGCGACAATTTACCTTTGGGGCCTTCAAGCGCGATAACCCTCTGGTTTATGTTTACCTTTACTCCGTTAGGCACTTTAACAGGCCTTTTTCCTATTCGTGACATATCTTATCCTTTTTGCGATTATAAAGTATCACACCTTTATGAGGCGCGGTTACCAGATATTGCAGAGCGGCTCTCCGCCGATTTTTAACTCTCTGCACTCGGAATCGGTTAATATTCCCTTTGATGTTGATAATATGGCTATGCCCCGGCCGCCCAAGACATGCGTTATATCTTTCATTTTTTTATACATACGCAGTCCGGGTTTGGATATTTTTTCCAGGCTAGTGATCGCCGGGGTCTTATTTTTATCCTTTGCGTATTTTAAATAAAGCTTCAGCATCCCCTGCCGCTCATCCTTAATAACGCGATAATCACGTATAAAACCCTCTCTTTTCAGTATCTCGCATATGGATTTACGCATACCGGAAAGAGGGCATTCAAGGCTCTCTTTCCTGGCGGAAGACGCGTTCCTTATGCATGTGATGAAATCAGCTATCGTGTCTGTCTGTGACATTATCCGCTCCTTAATTGCGCTCTTCGGCCGCTATCCTTAGCGTGAACAAAATAACGCCGGACGCGCGCCGTAATTATTACCAGCTGGCCTTTGTTACTCCCGGAATCTCTCCGCGTGAAGCCAATTCCCTAAAGCATATCCTGCAAAGTTTAAATCTTCTTATGAAACCGCGCGGCCTGCCGCATAACATGCATCTGTTATAAAAACGCACGCTAAACTTGGGCTTTCTTTTTTGTTTTTCTATTAGAGCTTTTTTTGCCAATTTTTACTCCTGTTCTTATGCGCCCGAAAATTTCCTGCCTGCCGGCAGGAAATTTTTCACCTGCCCCTTGCCAAACAGCCGGGCTATTGTGATGCTATTTTTGCGCGAACGGCATCCCCAGCCTTTTAAGAACCTCGTAAGACTCTGTCGCCTTTGAGGGCGTCATTGTTATTGTTACCGTCATACCTTTGACCTTGGTCACTTTGTCTATTTCAAGTTCCGGAAATATGGTATGTTCTCGCAGGCCGAGGGAATAATTGCCTTGTTTATCAAACGATTTAAACGATACGCCTCTGAAATCCTTTATCCTGGGTAAAGCGATATTGATAAGCTTGTCAAGGAACTCATACATCCTCACCCTGCGCAACGTGACACAACACCCTACAGGAGAGCCTATCCTTGTTTTAAAATTGGATATGGCTTTTTTTGATTTGGTAATTATCGGTTTTTGGCCGGTAAGCTGGGCAAGTTCTTTTTGCGCGTCTTCGGCTATCTTGTCATCATGCGCGGCTAAACCTATCCCCATATTAACGGTCACTTTTTTTATGCGGGGAACCTGTAATGTATTTTTATATGAAAATTTTTCCATCATCTCCGGGATAATCTCATTTTCATATTTTTCCTGTAATCTCGCTCTGCTGCGTTGTTTCTTTTCCATAATCATTCCTATAAGTTAATGTTTTTAAACCTTGACGATTGCCGGCGTTTAAAAAACCACGCTACAAAGTTTTAAATAATTTCCCGGCACGCCCTGCAAATCCTAACCTTGGATTTATCAGGCAGGACATTAAAGCCCGCGCGCGACGGTTTGCCGCATCTGGCGCACACAATGGAAAGTTTTGATATGTCTATAAGGCCTTCCCTGTGCACAATACCGCCCTTCGGGTTGTCCTGGGTCTTTCTGGCATGCTTAGAAACATAGTTTATGCCCTCAACAATGGCCTTGTTTTTTGAAGGAAATATCTTCAATACCTTTCCTTGCTTACCCCTGTCCTTGCCTGCCAGGACTTTTACGATATCATTTTTTTTAATTTTCATTTTTTGCCTTATAATTAGATTTTTTAAAAAAACCTGCTAAATAACCTCCGGAGCAAGTGAAACTATCTTCATGAACTCTTTGTCTCTAAGTTCGCGCGCGACAGGCCCGAATATCCTGGTCCCTCTGGGGTTGCCGGTTGTGTCAATGATCACGCAGGCATTACGGTCAAACTTTAACCTTGAACCGTCCTTGCGGCGTATCGGATTGCACGTCCTGACTACGACCGCCTTTACAACCTCCCCTTTTTTAACCACAGCGTCGGGGGTTGACTCTTTTATGTTACATGTAATAATATCACCGATATAAGCGTATCTCTTGCCTGACCTGCCTATTACTTTAATGCAGGAAGCCTTTCTGGCGCCCGTATTATCGGCCACATCCAGTATCGTTCTCATATGTATCATTGTATATTCTTCTCCAATATTTCAACCAGGCGCCACCTCTTATCCCTGGAGAGCGGCCTTGTCTCAACAATCCTTACCCTATCGCCCTCCTTCGCCTCGTTTCCTTCATCATGAACCTTAAACTTCACATATCGCTTCATGGTCTTTTTGTATTTCGGATGACGGGAAAAACTCATCACGCTTACAACTATCGTCTTGTCCATCTTGTCACTTGTAACGGTGCCGTCAAACATCCTGCGGACCTTGGCTTTCTCGGCATTATTTTGCATAGCTGTTTTCCTTTAATATAGTCTTTATCCTCGCGATGTCTCTTTTGATTTGCGATATCCTGGCCGGTTTCTCTATAGTGCCCGTCTTTTGCTGAAAAAGCAGGCCTGAAAGTTCTTCTTTGAAAGACGACATCTTAAGGTTCAACTCGTCCTTTGTCAAAGCTCTTAAATCACTGGGCTTCATTAAATATGTCTCCTTGAAACAAACTTGGTTCTAAAAGGCAGCTTACTGGCAGAGAGCCTCATAGCATCACGGGCCATATCCTCCGGAAGCCCCTCAATCTCCATAAGCACCCTTCCTCTTTTGACAACGGCAACCCAGCTCTCGGGCATACCTTTACCCTTGCCCATTCTGGTTTCTGCCGGCTTCTTTGTCACGGGTTTGTCGGGAAATATCCTGATCCAAACCTTGCCACCCCTGTTGGTATGCCTGCTAAGGGCAACTCGCGCGGCCTCTATCTGGGTATTTGTAAGCCATGCGTTTTCAAGCGCCTTCAGTCCAAATTCACCGAAATTTATTTCATTACCTGAACTTGCAATTCCGCAACGCCGGCCCCTTTGGGCTTTACGATATTTAACTCTTTTTGGCATCAAGGCCATCTAAATCCGCCTCCTTTTTATCTCTTGAACTCTGCTTCGCTTCGTCTTTGTATATCCAGACCTTAACGCCTATACTACCATATGCTGTATGGGCCTCATAAAAACCGTAATCAATATTGGCCCTGAATGTCTGCAAAGGTATACTGCCGCGTCTATAGCCCTCCGTCCTTGCTATTTCAGCGCCGCCTAATCGCCCGGCGCACTGCATCCTGATACCCTTGGCGCCGCCCTCCATTGCCTGCTGAATGGCCTTTTTCATGGCCCTTTTAAAAGCGATTCTTTTTTCCAGCTGGAATGCGATATTCTCGGCAACAAGCTGGGATTCCAAATACGGATTTTTAATTTCCTTGATGTCTATAAAAATCTCTTTGCCGGTGATCTTGTTTAATTCTTCTTTTAGCCTGTCTATATCAGCGCCTTTGCGCCCTATAATGATACCGGGCCTGGCACTGAATATTATAACCCTGACCCTCTCGCTAGCGCGTTCAATTTCAATCCTGGATACGGCAGCCGTCTGGAAAGTCTTCTTTATGTATTCTTTTATCTTATGGTCCTCCAAAAGCATTGACGGGTAGTCTTTCCTCTTGGCAAACCACCTGGATTTCCAGTTGTTTACGATGCCTACTCTTAAACCGTAAGGGTGTGATTTATGGCCCACGTTATACTCCTCAAATTTGTATGCGAATTTTACGCATTAGCCGATATGTTGTTTCATGCCGGCAAATGAACTCAACACATTAATAATCTATATTAAACTCTGGCCTTCTTTTTCGGGTCTGCCGCCTGTTTTACGTTTTCCTTGCCAGGCCTGCGCTTTCTTAGAACCTTGCCTGCGCTTTTTTTGTTTTTATCCGCCGGCATCACAGCCTTAGACGGGACTGCCTTGATATCCAGCTCTATGGTTATATGGGCGGTGGGTTTTCGCAAAACGCTAGCGCGGCCCATGGCCTCCGCCCTATAGCGCTTTAACAAGGGCCCGCCGTTGGCATATACATTAGACACGAATAATTGACTCTCATCTATATCAGGGAATCTTCCGGCATTAGCACAGGCTGATTTCAAAAGCCTTAATACTAAAGGAGCAATGCTATTATTAACGGAGCCAAGCAATCCTAAGGCATACTGCACGCTTTTGCCTTTTATAAGCCTCAACAACAACCTTGCCTTTCTTGGAGATACTCTTGAATATTTCAAAACAGCCTTTGATATCATTTTATGTCCCTTATGTAAGCGAGGCCGTCTTATCGGTATGCGCGCCGTGTTTTCTGAACAATCTGGTATGCGCGAATTCGCCGAGTTTATGCCCGACCATATTTTCTGTTATAAAAACCGACACAAAATTCTTACCGTTATGTATGGAGAAAGTCACTCCCACGAATTCCGGCAGTATGGTTGATCTGCGAGACCAGGTTTTTATGGGTTTCCTGTCACCGCTCCTCTTGAGCTTTTCAACCTTCTTTACGAGTTTTTCATCCGCGTACGGACCTTTTTTAAGCGATCTGCCCAATTTTTTTACTCCTTTTTAGATGCCCTTTTAATAATAAATTTATTTGAGCTCTTTTTCTTCTTTCTTGTCTTATATCCTTTTGTGGGCTTACCCCATGGAGTTGACGGATGCCTGCCGCCTGAAGATTTGCCTTCACCGCCGCCGAGCGGATGGTCTATCGGGTTCATCGCGACCCCTCTGACCCTGGGCCTTCTGCCCAGCCATCTGCTCCTGCCCGCCTTTCCAAGCGAGATGCTGCCATGTTCAATATTGCTTATCTGGCCTATCGTGGCATAACAATTTATGTCTATAAGCCGTATTTCTCCTGAAGGCAGTTTGACATGCGCATAGTTGTCGTCCTTGGCCATGATCTGCGCGCAAGAACCGGCACTGCGAACTATCTGGGCGCCTGCGCCTTTTGACATTTCAATATTGTGGATAGGGGTTCCCGGCGGTATCCTCCTTAGCGTGGTGCAATTACCGATATGTATGTCAGCCGAATCCCCTGACACCAATACTGCCCCCTTCTCAAGGCCTGCCGGGCATATGATATAACGTTTTTCACCGTCTTCGTATTGCACCAGGGCAATCCTGGCGGAACGGTTCGGGTCATATTCCACGGTCAATACCTGCGCCTGCATATCGTGTTTATCTCTTTTAAAATCAATTATACGAAGGCGCCTTTTATGCCCGCCGCCCCTGTACCGCATCGTAACCCTTCCCATGCAGTTTCTTCCGCCTTTGCTTTTCAAAGCAATCGTCAAAGGCTTATAAGGCCTGTCTGATGTCAGCTCCTCAAATGAAGAGACCGTTGTAAATCTTTGAGTAAATGTCGTTGGTTTCTTTTTAATTAGCGCCATTGATTTTTTTCCTTAAATAAGAACGTTTGCACCTTATATTCCGTTTTAGGGCCTTGAGGCCTCAAACGGCATCTAAAATTTTATAATCACCAGCAAGAGGGAAAATGCCCCGCTTAAAAACAAAAGCTTCCTGTCAGCTTGAAGCCATCTCTATGGTATTGCCTTTTTTAAGCGTAACTACCGCTTTTTTCCATGGAGAAGTTTTTCCCAGCTTAAAACGGACTTTTTTGGGTTTTGGTTTAACATTAGACGTATTAACGGAAACAACGCCTACTTTATACACACCCTCAACAGCTTTTTTAATCTGTATCTTATTGGCCTTTTTCGCGACCCAAAAAATATATTTATTCTCTGATACGAGCTTTGTCCCCTTCTCGGTCCTCAACAGGCTCTTTATGATGTCATACGGGCTATCATACATTTTATGCCACCTTTTTCCCCGCGCCGCGTTTAGGCCTATCCGGCGAGCTATGCGCGCTTAAACGTTTCTCTATTTTGCCGACTGCTGATTCCTCAAATAAAAGCTTTCCGCTTACCAGGACATCGTAAGCGTTTATATCCTCAACCCTGGCTATGTTCAGATTTCTTATGTTCCTGCCGGAGCGAAGCAGGTTTACATGCGGCTGTGAAGCAATGAGCAGTATTTTTTCGGAGGCGATTTTTAAGTTTTTCAATATATCAGCCATCTGCTTGGTTTTATGTGTTGCCGTATCAAGCTTGTCAATTACAATCATATTACCGCTTTTGAATTTAGCGCTTAATGACGATATCAAAGCCCTGCTTTTGACTTTTTTCGGAACCTGATAATGCCAATCCTTGGGTATGGGTCCAAACACAACGCCTCCGTGCCTCCACAAGGGCGAACGGATACTTCCCACACGCGCCCTGCCGGTCCCCTTCTGCTTCCATGGCTTTTTGCCTCCGCCTCTGACCTCGCTTCTGTCTTTGACCTTGGCAAAGGATTTGCGCTGATTGGCAAGATACATGTTCACAGCCTGCTGAAGCATAAAAGCATTGACCCTGGAATTGAATATTTTTTCATTCAACTCCAAAACACCCGTTTTTTTATTGTTTTTATCAATCACATCAATATTAGCCATTTATCACCTATTTCTTCATCATCTTCTTGCTTTGTTTCAGAGGATTGATCTTCTTAGCAGCAGGCGCTGCTGCGGGTTTGACTTTCTTCTTCTTCCTCGTAGACTTGTTAATAATAAGATAATTATTCGCAGGCCCTGGTACGGCGCCTTTAAGCAAAAGCAGATTATTTTCTTTATCAAGCTCAATCACCTCAAGCCCCTGGACCGTGCACCTCTTATTGCCCATATGGCTTGGCATACGCAGGCCCTTGATGGTACGAGGCGGCTCCGTCGGCCCTACAGAGCCCGGAGCTCTATGGGACATAGAACCGTGCGACATCGGCCCTCGCGACTGGTTCCATCTTTTGATACCGCCCTGGAAACCTTTGCCTATTGAAGTACCTATAACATCCACATATTCGCCCGGCGTAAATATGTCTACCGTGAATTTATCGGCCGGTTTTATGCCTTCAACGGTATCAGCAGTTACCTCCTTGATAAACGACATCGCTGGAACATTCGCCTTTTTAAATCTTCCCATAAGAGGTTTGTTGGTACGGGACTGCTTCTTTTCATCAAAACCTAACTGAACGGCTTTATAACCGTCTTTTTCATAAGACTTGACCTGTAAAACAACGCATGGCCCTGCCTGGACCACGGTTACAGGCAAAAACTCTCCGCCTTTGCCGTAAATCTGTGTCATACCCAGTTTTTTGCCTAATATACCGTTAATCATTTAATAATCCTATTTGTTTTCTATAATACTTTTTAGCCAAGCCAAAACTAATACGCCGTTATGATCTGTGTACTCCAAGAGGTATTGGTTTTACACGGGCATTTTATCAGCTAAGAGGCCTATTTTATTTCAACATCAACGCCGGCGGCAAGGTCCAATTTCTTTAACGCGTCAATAGTCTTGGCAGTAGGCTCATATATATCTATCAAACGCTTATGCGTTTTGATCTGATACTGGTCCCTGGACTTTTTATCAATATGCGGGCCCCTCAATACAGTGTAATCCTCTCTTCTCGTCGGAAGAGGTATCGGGCCTATTACCTTAGCACCCGTGCGTTTGGCGGTCTCCGTAATATCAGCCGTCGCCTGGTCCAATATCCTGTGGTCATAAGCCCTTAATCTTATGCGGATCTTCTGGTCTGTTTTCATCTCTCGCTTTTCCCGTCTGCCGGCAGACTCTTTCTAAACTGCCGGAACTGATAGCGGTTCTACCGCTTGATTAATTATCCGGTATAGTCACAAAATCCCGATCCGGATATGCCGGCCTTATTTTATTATCTCGCTTATGACGCCGGCCCCGACTGTCCTGCCGCCTTCCCTTATGGCAAAACGCAGTTCCTTTTCCATGGCTATCGGGGTTATAAGCGTTACTTCCATGGTGACACTATCACCAGGCATTACCATCTCAACGCCCTGGGGCAGTTTGGCTATTCCCGTGACATCGGTTGTCCTAAAATAAAACTGCGGACGGTATCCGTTAAAGAACGGGGTATGGCGTCCGCCTTCTTCTTTCGTAAGAATATAAACCTCGGCCTTGAACTGGGTATGCGGCGTGATAGAACCCGGCTTGGCAAGTACCATGCCTCTCTCAATGTCTTTTTTATCTACGCCCCTTAACAGTATGCCCACATTATCGCCTGCCTGGCCTTCGTCAAGGAGTTTCCTGAACATCTCAACCCCTGTTACAACAGACTTCTGGACTTCAGGGCGCATGCCTATTATCTCTATATTATCATTAATCTTAACAATGCCTCTTTCTATCCTGCCAGTGGCAACGGTGCCTCTTCCTGTTATGGAGAACACGTCTTCAACAGCCATAAGGTATGGCTTATCAATGTCTCTTTTCGGCATTGGTATAAAATCGTCAACTGCCTTCATGAGGTCATATATAGGTTTGCATTTGGGGCAGTCATCCTTACCGCAGGCGCATTCTATGGCCTTGAGAGCGGAACCTTTTACTATGGGTATCTTATCGCCTGGGAATTCGTATTTTGAAAGCAATTCTCTGATCTCAAGCTCAACAAGGTCTAAAAGCTCTTTGTCATCAACCATGTCAACCTTGTTAAGAAAAACAACTATGGAAGGGACATTGACCTGGCGGGCAAGAAGTATGTGCTCTCTTGTCTGGGGCATAGGTCCGTCAGCTGCCGAGACAACAAGTATAGCGCCATCCATCTGGGCGGCGCCTGTTATCATGTTCTTTATGTAATCAGCGTGGCCTGGGCAGTCCACGTGGGCATAGTGACGGTTTACCGTCTCATACTCAACGTGGGCTATGGCAATGGTTATGCCGCGCTCTTTTTCTTCAGGGGCCTTGTCAATGGAATCAAATGAACGAATTTCAGCCATACCCTTTTTATTAAGGCACATCGTGATAGCTGACGTAAGGGTCGTCTTACCGTGGTCCACGTGCCCTATGGTCCCGATATTGAGATGGGGTTTCGTTCTCAAGAATTTTTCTTTTGCCATTTGGACTATCTCCTTTTTTTAAAAATTTATTATTCTGCCTGCAATAAAAGACGGCACTTCGCTGTAATAAGCGGGCTCCATTATATATGTTCCACGGCCTTGAGTCAAGCTTCTTAATATAGTGGCATAGCCAAACGTTTCCGACAGAGGCACAAAACCTTTAACAGCCTGTATATTACCTTTGGGCTTTATGGATTCTATCTTACCTCTCCTGGCATTAAAATCGCCTATTACATCGCCTAAAAAACTTTCAGGAACCGTTATCTCTATTTTCATAATGGGTTCAAGCAGTATGGAGCCGCCTTTTCGCAAGGCGTCGTTTAAGGCAATGGATGCCGCTGTCTTAAACGCTAATTCCGATGAGTCCACATCATGGTATGAACCGTCAATCAGTTTAACATAAATATCCGTCACCGGATAACCGGCGAGAACACCGTTCCTTGCCGCGTCCATAACCCCTTCCTTGACGGATGGAATAAATTCTTTAGGTATCACAGCCCCTTTGATCCTATTCTCAAAAACAACACCCGAACCCCTTTCGCCTGTCTCCACGTCAAAAACAACGTGTCCATACTGTCCGTGCCCGCCCGTCTGTTGTATGAACTTGCCGACTGAACTTACCCTGTTACGTAATGTCTCCTTATAAGCAACCTCGGGCTTGCCGGTGTTTGCCTTAACGCCGAATTCCCTGTCCATCCTGTCAAGCAGAATATCCAGGTGCAGTTCTCCCATGCCGCCTATTATCGTTTGACCTGTATCTGAATTGTATCTGGCGTTAAACGACGGGTCTTCTTCCTCCAGTTTTTTCAATACAATGCCAAGCCTGTCCTGGTCTTTTGTTGATTTCGGCTCTATTGCCACAAAAAGAACAGGTTCAGGAAAATGTATGCTCTCTAAAATAACGGGCTGTTTTTCTTCGCATATGGTATCGCCCGTCTTGGTATCCTTAAATCCCACGGCCGCGGCTATATCGCCGGCGCTGACTGTATCTTTTATTTCCTGCTTGTTCGCGTGCATCTTAACTATCTTGGTGACTTTTTCCTTGAAACCCTTGGCCGCGTTATAGACATTCTGACCCTGCTGTATAAAACCCGAATATACCCTGAAATAGGCTAACTTACCGACATACGGATCTGTTGCTATCTTAAAAACAAGCCCGGCAAACGGTTCGTTTTTTGACGGTTTACGTTTTTTAACAGACCCATCCCGCGGATCTACGCCTTCAATGGCAGGAACGTCAACAGGCGAAGGCAAATAGTCGCAAACCGCATCAAGCAATAAACCAACGCCTTTACCCTGGAGCGAACAGCCGCACAATACGGGCACTATCTTAAGCCTTAATACGCCTGTCCTTAAGGCCTGCCTGATCTCGTTACCTGATATTTCGGACTCATCATCCAGGTATTTGTTCATAATATTCTCATCTATATCTGAAACAGCTTCAAGCAGTTCACGCCTTAGACGGCAGGACACCTCCTTATACTCATCCGGGATATCGGTCACATCATAGGGCTTTTCATTAATATCGTCATTTTTGAATATATAAGCTTTTTTCTCAATCAAATCTATCATACCCTTAAATCCCGCTTCCGACCCTATAGGCACTTGAATGGGCACCGCCTTGGCCCCAAGATATTCGCGGATCTGTTTTACCACCGAAAAAAAATCAGCACCTAAGCGATCCATCTTATTGATATAAGCGATCCTGGGGACTTTATACGTATCGGCCTGTCTCCAAACGGTCTCGCTTTGAGGTTCAACCCCGCCCACAGCGCAAAAAACCACAATCCCGCCGTCTAACACCCTCAATGACCTCTCAACCTCAACGGTAAAATCCACGTGCCCGGGGGTATCTATAATATTTATATCGCAGTCTTTCCATTTGCAGGCAGTACTTGCCGAGGTTATCGTGATGCCTCTTTCCTGCTCCTGTCTCATCCAATCCATGGTTGCCGTTCCATCATCAACAGCGCCTACCCTGTATATCCTGCCCGCGAGAAACAACATCCTCTCGGTAGTTGTTGTCTTGCCGGCATCTATGTGCGCCATTATGCCTATATTGCGCAGATTATGCAAGGTATTTATCTGTTTCATTTTACCTGCCTGTACGGGCTTGTCCAATACTGTCAACATAATAAGGTGTCCGGTTCCAAAATTATCAGCCGGAAATAGATATCCATAACCGGCAACCTGTATTTTATTTCACCATTTAAAATGGCTGAATGCCTTATTGGCTTCTGCCATCTTGTGCGTGTCTTCTCTCTTCTTTATAGCCGAGCCTTGTTTTTGATAGGCATCCACAAGCTCGCCGCCTAATCTTTGGCTCATAGGCCCGCCCTTGCGTTGTCTGGCGAAATTTCTAAGCCACCTCATAGCAATGGCAATGCCTCTGGCCTGCGTCACCTCAACCGGAACCTGATACGTGGCGCCTCCCACGCGCCTAGATTTTAATTCAAGCATAGGCCTTACGTTATCAAGGACCTGCTGGAACAATTCAAGGATATTTGGCTTACCGGCCTTTTCTTTCAATATCTCAAAAGCATCATAAACAATGGTTTCGGCGGTCGCTTTCTTGCCTCTCTCCATAACAATATTGATAAACTTTGAAACCATCTCTGATTTATATTTAGGATCAGGTAA
The DNA here is from genome assembly GCA_028716165.1 of Candidatus Omnitrophota bacterium. Taxonomy (NCBI): domain Bacteria; kingdom Pseudomonadati; phylum Candidatus Omnitrophota; species Candidatus Omnitrophota bacterium. The sequence continues at coordinate 12,023 of JAQUQI010000006.1, read as the reverse complement.
TACCCTTCTTTTTTCAGCCCTTCTTCTTCTCATTGTTCACCCTTGTCAATTCGGTTTTTACTGTTTTAATGAAAAAAATTTCAAACACCGTCAAGCCGCCGTAGTCGCCTTGGGTTTCTTGGCGCCGTATTTGGAACGGCTCTTTTTTCTATTTGATACCCCCTGCGTATCAAGTATACCCCTTACAATATGATAACGCACCCCAGGCAGATCTTTTACCCTGCCGCCTCTTACCAGGACTATTGAGTGTTCTTGAAGATTATGGCCTTCTCCGGGTATATATGCCGTAACCTCTATATTATTGGTAAGCCTGACCCTGGCAATCTTTCTAAGCGCCGAGTTAGGCTTCTTCGGGGTCTGGGTCTTCACCTGGAGGCAGACGCCTCTTCTCTGCGGCGACGACTTAAGAGCCGGAGATTTTGTCTTTGATGTTACGAGCCTTCTTCCGTTTCTTATAAGCTGGTTAATTGTCGGCATATATCCCTCATGTGTTTACCGTATCGGCCTTGGCAAGTCTTACGGCCGTCAAACCTGTTATAACAACACTTCATAACCCTTTGGCAATACGTATCGCGAAAGGCGTGTTAGACTGTCTCTTTAGCCTCTTTCTCAAGCTCTTTTCTGGCGCTTTCCATAATATCAATATTCTTAACGATATCAATTTCCTTATTATCAGGAAAACCCGTTCCGGCCGGTATAAGATGGCCCATAATAACATTTTCCTTAAGTCCGGTGAGATGGTCTATTTTGCCTCCGGTGGCGGCCTCCGTCAATATGCGGGTGGTTTCCTGGAAACTTGCCGCCGATATAAAACTCTCCGTGCTTAAAGACGCTTTGGTTATACCCAGTAGTATCGGCGTAGCCTTGGCAGGTTTAAATTTTTTCTTGCTCGCCTTCTGATTTGCTTCATAGAACTCTATTTTATCCACATGAGATCCGACCAGTAAGTCCGTGTCTCCCGAGTCATCAATCTTTACTTTCTTAAGCATCTGCCTTACGATAACCTCTATGTGTTTGTCATTTATCTTAACGCCCTGCAGCCTGTAAACCTCCTGGACCTCATTTACCAAATACTCTTGCAAAGCCTTGTCTCCTGAAACCCGGAGTATGTCTTGAGGCACAATAGGCCCGTCCACAAGCTGCTGTCCGGCATAAACCCGGTCGCCTTTATACACGTTAAGATGTTTGCCGTGGGGAATCAAGTATTCTTTTTTCATTCCCGTCTCGCTCTTAACAATAATACGCCTTTGGCCTTTTTTGGAACCGCCAAATTCCACCATGCCGTCAATCTCACTTATAATAGCGGGGTCCTTTGGCCTTCTTGCCTCAAAAAGCTCCGCTACCCTGGGCAGTCCACCGGTAATATCCCTGGTCTTCGTAACCAAGCGCGGTGTTTTGGCAAGCAAGTCACCTGCCTTTATATGCTGTCCGTCTTTTACCAGTATGTGCGCGCCTGCCGGTATAGGATAGAGGGCCACAACTTCCTTCTTGTCATTTTGTATAACGATCTGGGGATGGTATTCGCCCTTGTGCTCTATGATGATAGTATCTGTCAACCTCGTATTGGGGTCTGTTTCCTGGCGCATGGTCAAACCTTCTCTGATGTCCTCAAACCTTACCAGGCCTGCCATTTCGGTAAGTATAGGAGACATATAAGGGTCCCATTTCACAAAAATCATGTCTTTTTTGACCTGCTTATTTTCCTTAACGGTTATGACGGCTCCGTGAGGAACGGGATAACGCTCAAATTCCCTGCCGGATTCATCATTAACCGATACCTGGCCGTTGCGATTCAAAACTACTATATCACCGGTATCAGCCTTCTCCACTATTCTAACATTATGATATTTGACGATACCGTTATTCCTGCTTTTTATAAAAGCCTGCTCCACGACCCTGCTTGCCGTACCCCCTATATGGAATGTCCTCATTGTAAGCTGGGTCCCCGGCTCACCGATAGACTGCGCGGCGATGATTCCTATAGCCTCTCCTTTTTCAACAAGCCGGCCTGTGGCAAGGTTTCTGCCGTAGCATTTAACACATACTCCCTTTTTTGCTTCGCAGGTCAGAACGCTCCTGATTCTGATACGTTCAATACCGGCAGTCTCAATTAGGTCGGCTTTTTTCTCGTCTATTTCCTGTCCTGCCTCAACTATCAATTCATCCGTTATTATATCAACGATATTATCACAGGCAACCCTGCCGATAATCCTTTCTTTAAGGCTGACAACTACTTCATCGCCTTCAATAATGGCGCCTATCAATATACCGTTTAATGTCTTACAGTCATCTTCGTTGATAATAACATCTTGCGCTACGTCAACAAGTCTTCTTGTTAAATACCCTGAATCGGCTGTTTTAAGTGCCGTATCGGCAAGCCCTTTTCTGGCGCCGTGCGTGGAAATAAAATACTCCAACACGGTTAGGCCTTCTCTGAAATTGGCGGTAATAGGATATTCTATAATATCTCCCGACGGCTTGGCCATAAGCCCTCTCATGCCCGCAAGCTGTCTGATCTGCTGTTTGGAGCCGCGCGCGCCGGAATCCGCCATCATAAAAATAGGGTTAAAATCGCCCAGGTTATCAATAACCTTCTCCGAAACAGTGTCTGTTACGTGAGTCCAGATATCAACTATCTTATTATATCTCTCCCTGTCGGTTATAATACCTTTACGATACTGCGCCTGGACATCGTTGACCTGTTTCTGCGCTTCAGCAATAATCTGTTTCTTTTCAGGCAAAAGTTTTAGGTCATTAAGCGATATAGACAACCCTGCCCTAGTGGCCCATTCAAAACCGAGGGCCTTTAATTCATCCAATAGCATTACGGTGCTGGTATGGCCGAACTCCTTGTAACATGACACTATAATCTTTGATATCTTGCTCTTGTTAATAGTGTCATTGATAAAGGACAGGCCTTGAGGCAATGCCTTGTTGAATATTATCCTGCCGGGCGTTGTCTCGATGATCTTGTCCGTCATCTTTACCTTGATCATGCCATGTATATCAAGTTGTCCGTCGTCATAGGCCGTTATTACTTCATCAGGAGAAGCAAATACCATCCCCTGGGTCTTTTTGTTCTTGTCTTCTTTGGTTATGTAATAAAGGCCCAATACGATATCCTGCGTGGGCGATAAAACGGGGAAACCGCTTGCCGGAGAAAAGATATTGTTTGACGCCATCATCAAAAGCTTTGACTCCATCTGCGCCTCAATAGATAAAGGGACGTGGACAGCCATTTGATCGCCGTCAAAATCCGCGTTAAAAGCTGAACATACCAGCGGATGCACCCTTATGGATTTCCCTTCAATTAAAACGGGCTGAAATGCCTGTATGCCAAGCCTGTGCAGGGTTGGGGCCCTGTTCAGGAGAATCGGGTGATCAGTTATGACGGAATCAAGTATATCCCAAACCTCAAGTTTGGCTTTTTCCACCATCCTTTTGGCGCTCTTAATTGTGTGGACAAAACCGCGTTCTTTAAGCTTCTTTATAATAAACGGCTCAAAAAGTTCCAAAGCCATTTTTTTAGGCAAACCGCACTGATGCAGTTTGAGTTCAGGCCCTATAACAACAACGGAACGGCCCGAATAATCCACTCTCTTTCCCAAGAGGTTTTGCCTGAATCTTCCCTGTTTGCCTTTGAGCATATCGCTTAAGGATTTTAAAGGCCTGTTACCCGTACCAAGGACCGGCCTGCCGTGGCGGCCATTATCAAAGAGCGCGTCAACGGATTCCTGAAGCATGCGCTTTTCGTTTCTTATAATAACCTCCGGGGCCTTAAGCTCCATCAGCTTTTTAAGCCTGTTGTTCCTGTTGATAACCCTTCTATAAAGGTCGTTCAAATCACTGGTCGCGAAACGCCCGCCGTCCAAAGGAACTAAAGGCCTGAGATCAGGCGGTATAACGGGAATAATATCAAGGATCATCCATTCGGGCTTATTGTCGCTCTGTTTGAATAATTCAATTATCTTCAAAATCTTGGCCAGCCTTTTCTGCGACTGGTCGCCTTTTGAGTTCTTTATGTCCTTGGTTATCTTTGACGATAATTTTGGCAGGTCAACTTTTTCAAGCAGTTTCTTTATCGCTTCAGCCCCCATCATGGCCTGGAAACCGTCTTTATACTGCTGACGGTACTGACGGTATTTCTCATCGCTTAAAAGCTCTTTTTCCTTTAAGCCCGTTTCTCCGGGATCTAAAACAATATATTCCTCATAATACAATACCTTCTCAAGTTCTCTTAAGGTAATCCCAAGCAGTGTCCCTATCCTTGACGGCACAACCTTAAAAAACCATATATGGGAAACGGGTGTGGCCAGTTCTATATGGCCCATCCTCTCCCTCCTTACCTTTGAAAGAGTAACTTCAACTCCGCACCTGTCACACACAATACCTTTATGCTTTATCCTCTTGTATTTACCGCAGCTGCATTCCCAGTCTCTTGTAGGCCCGAATATCCTTTCACAGAACAAACCGTCTTTTTCAGGGCGCAAAGTCCGGTAGTTAATAGTCTCAGGCTTCTTTACCTCGCCCTTGGACCACGCTTTGATGGTATCAGGCGAAGCTATCTTTATGCTGACTGAATCAAAATTTAAATCCATCGGTTACTCCAAATGGTAAAGTTATAATACCCTTATTTCTTTTCAACGGCACTTTTATGTTTAAGGGATTCTGTCCTTATATCCAAACACAAGCTCTGCAGTTCTTTAACAAGCACATTAAACGATTCAGGCGTGCCCGGCTGCAAAGCGTTTTCTCCCTTAACGATTGATTCGTATATCCGTGTCCTGCCCATCACATCATCGCTCTTGACAGTTAATAATTCCTGCAATGTGTAAGCGGCACCATAAGCCTCTAATGCCCATACTTCCATCTCGCCGAATCTTTGCCCTCCAAATTGCGCTTTTCCGCCTAAAGGCTGCTGCGTTACAAGTGAATATGGCCCTATAGAGCGGGCATGTATCTTATCATCCACAAGATGCGCCAATTTCATCATATAAATATAGCCGACCGTTACCTTCTGCGCGAACGGTTCTCCCGTAAAGCCGTCATAAAGCGCCACCTTGCCGTCTTCCGGTATGCCCGACTTAACCATCTTTGCCCTGATCTCATCTTCTGTCGCCCCGTCAAAAACAGGCGTTGCTATCTTTATGCCTAAGATCCTGGCGGCCCAGCCTAAATGAGTTTCCATTATCTGGCCGACATTCATTCTTGAAGGCACGCCAAGAGGGTTAAGAACCATCTCAACAGGCGTTCCGTCTGCAAGATAGGGCATGTCTGCCTCGGGAAGTATCTTGGCAATGACGCCTTTGTTCCCGTGGCGGCCGGCAACCTTATCTCCGACAGAAGCCTTCCTCTTGCTGGCAATATTAACCGTTACCTTCTTTAACACGCCTGCCGGTAATTCATCACCGCGTTTTATCTTGTCTATCTCTCTTTCCTCTTCGTAAATCAGTTCCTCTATCTGCTCGTCAAGTATTTTAATAATCCGTTTAATGTCTTCCTCGGCCTCAATATCTTCCTCATGCAATTTCAGGCTGGATATATCACACTTTTGCATCTTTTTAATATCCGACTTTTTGATTACCTTGCCTGAAGCTATGATAATTGAACCGGTATGTTCATCCAAAAGAGCGCTTGATATCTTTTTACCCACCAAAAACTTAATCAATTTATGGATTCTTTCCTGTTCCAGGGTATCTATCTGCGAACCATAATATTGCTTGACCTCATCAATCTGCGCTAATTCCTTGGTTAATTCTTCCTTTTTTTTAGGCCTGTGCTGTTTCCTGGAAAAAACCTTGACGTCAACAACAACACCCTCAATACCAGGGGGCACGGTAAGAGAGGCGTCCCTGACATCTCCGGCCTTTTCTCCGAATATGGCCCTTAAAAGTTTTTCCTCGGGCGAAAGCTCGGTCTCGCTCTTAGGCATGACCTTGCCTACGAGAACATCTCCGGGTCCGACTTCCGCTCCTATTCTTATAATACCTTCATCGTCCAAATCCCTTAGGGCTTCCTCGCCGATATTCGGTATATCCCGGGTAATCTCTTCAGGGCCAAGCCTCGTATCGCGGGCTTCTATTTCAAATTCTTCAATATGAATGGACGTAAAGATATCATCTTTGACAAGTTTTTCGCTTATAAGAATTGCGTCTTCAAAATTATAACCTCTCCACGGCATAAAAGCCACCAGAAGATTTCTGCCTAAAGCAAGCTCTCCGTTTTTCGTGGCAGCTCCGTCAGCAATAACATCGCCGGCCTCCACCCTCTGGCCGAGAGCTACGAGAGGCCTTTGGTTAAGGCAGGTAGAAGCATTGGACCTTTGGTATTTTCTAAGTTTATAGACCCGCTCTCCGATCTGTATCTGGTCCGACTGGACATTCCTCACCATGCCCGGCGCCTCGGCAATCACCATTGCGCCTGAATCCTGCGCGACCTTTGATTCCATACCGGTACCGACTAATGGTTCTTCAGGTTCAAGCAATGGAACAGCCTGCCTCTGCATGTTTGAACCCATCAGAGCCCTGTTGGCATCGTCATGTTCAAGAAAAGGTATCAGGCAGGCGGCAACACTTACAAGCTGGGTGGGTGATACGTCCATATACTGGACTTGTTTTGCTTCTATTTTTAAAAAGTCTGATTTATACCTGCAAAACACAGCATCCTCAATAAAACGGCCTTCATCGTCAATCTTGGAATTGGCCTGCGCTATATAGTAAGTATCCTCTACGTCGGCTGAAAGATACTCAACCTTCTTTGTCGCCCTGCCGTTCTCAACCTTAACATAAGGGGTTTCAATAAATCCGAATTCATTAACCCTGGCATAGGTTGACAAAGAGGCAATAAGGCCTATGTTCGGGCCTTCCGGAGTTTCTATAGGACATACGCGCCCGTAATGGGAATAGTGGACGTCCCTGACCTCAAAGCCGGCTCTTTCCCGCGATAAACCTCCGGGGCCTAAGGCGGATACGCGCCTTTTGTGCGTCATTTCAGCTAACGGGTTTGTCTGATCCATAAACTGGGACAACTGGCTCCTTCCAAAGAAATCCTTGATAACGCTGGAGACCAGTTTTGAATTTATAAGGTTATGGGGCATTATGTTTTCCAGGTCATAAATAGACATTCTTTCTCTTATAGCCCTTTCAAGCCTTGTAAAACCTATCCTGAATTGATTAGCTAAAAGTTCGCCTATGGTCCTTACCCTTCTGTTGCCAAGGTGGTCTATATCATCAGTCATGGCTTCAGTATGCCTTAGATATAAAAGCTGTTTTACGCCCTCCACTACCGTATCCCTGTCCAACACCCTGTTTTCAAGCGGAACATTCATATGGAGCTTTTTATTAAGCATAAAACGCCCCACCGAACCGAGGTCATAACGCTTGTGGTCAAAAAACAGATTATCAAGGGCCGCCTTGGCGTTTTCTATGGTTGCCGGATCGCCGGGACGAAGTTTTCTGTATATGTCCGTCAAGGCATCGTCAGTAGACCTGCTGTGGTCTTTTGACAGGGTATTTAAAATCTCCTCAATAGGGTCTTTGATCAGGCGTATTTTATTGACTTTGGCCAAGGTAATCTGTTTGACGATTTCGCGGGTAAGTTTTTCTTTCTTTTGTAATATGGTAACGCCTGTCTCTTCATCAATAATATCGGAAATCGTAACCGAACCGACATACTGTTCTAAAACTTGCGCGGTAGGCGATTTCAGTTCCACAATTTCGCTGAATAGCCTTAATATATCTTCTTCAGTGGAAAATCCGAGGGCCCTTAAAAACACTGTGGATAAAACTTTTTTCTTGCGGTCAATATAAACATAAAGATTATCATAGGCGTCAAACTCAAATTCAAGCCACGCCCCTCTGTATGGAATAAAACGGGCCGTATAGATTCTTTTCCCGTTCGGATGCATGGATGATTCAAACGATATACCGGGAGAACGGTGCAGCTGGCTGACCACGACCCTCTCATCGCCGTTTATGATAAAAGTCCCGACAGGAGTCATCAATGGCAAATCGCCTATATATACCTCCTGCTCTTTTATATCCTTGCTTGATTTAAGCCTTAATTTCACCTTAAGCCCGGACGCATATGTCATACTCCTGATCTTGCAGTCTTCAATCTCGTATTTGGGCTTGCTTAACGAATAACCGGTAAATTCCAAGCGGTAGTTCTTGTCATAACTCTCAATAGGAAAAACACTGGTAAAGACTTCCTGCAGGCCGATATTTTTTCGCTTTTGTTTAGGAACGCCGGACTGTATGAAGTCGTTAAACGAGTTTAACTGTATCTCTAAGAGATTGGGTATAGGATACAGCCGCTTTAACTGCGAAAAGCTTTTCCTTTTGCTTTGCATATTTTCTTCTTTCTAATTTTTACCCTTTGGATTGCCGGTAACCGGCTGATACTGCCGATTTTAAATATTTAAAAACAAAAAAACCCATAAAGGCCGCGGCTTTAAAACCCCGGTAAAAAACAAAGGCAATATAAAACTACTTTAATTCTACCTTGGCGCCCGCAGCTTCAATCTTTTTCTTCATATCTTCAGCTTCGGCTTTTGCCACACCCTCTTTAATGGTCTTGGGAGCGGCTTCAACAAGATCCTTTGCTTCCTTCAGCCCGAGATTCGTAATTGTCCGTATCTCTTTAATGACTTGTATTTTATTAGCGCCTACATCCTTCAAGACCACGGTAAACATGGTCTTCTCTTCCTGCGCCGCGGCCGCGCCTGGCGCGCCTGGCGTCTGCGGCATTCCGGCTTGGGCCATCATCACAGGGGCCTGGGCAGATACTCCAAACTTTTCTTCCAGCGCTTTTACAAGAGAGGCCAGCTCCATCACGGACATCTTCTCAATCTTTGTTATAAAATCGTCCTGGTCTTTTGAGACAGGCGCTTTTTTTTCGGCTTTTTCAGATTTTACAGCCTGCTGGGCCGAAACCGTTTCGCGTTGTTTTAAATCTTCAGACATTTTATTCCTCCTTATTTTCTTCTTTCTTTTTAATTACCGCATTGAGCGCGTACAAAAATTGTTTTAAAATCGCCGAGCAGGTTGTTACTAAACCGACAACAGGCGAATTCATCGCCGAGACAAGCCGCGCGAGCAAAACCTCCCTGGAAGGCATTGCGGCAAGCTGCTTGAGCATGACGGGGGTAAGGATATCGCCGCTTAGATAACCGGCTCTCAACTTAAATTTATCATTGGCATTGGAAAAATCCACCAATATTTTAGTCGCTTTGACAGGGTCTTTATCCGTATAACTTATTGCGCAGGCCCCTTCAATTACCTCTGTCAGGGCTTCTATGTTCAAAGCCTTGAAAACCGTCCTGCATAAAGAATTCTTCACGACAAGATATCCGGCCGAAACAGACTTTAGTTTGAACTTAAGGTCTTCTATTTCCTTATTAGTAAGTCCGCCAAAATTTGCCACAAAATACGAAGAAGCCGGCTTGAAGGCCTGCTCGTATTCCTTTATTATACGCGTTTTCAGAAATTTACCCGGTTTTAGTTCTTTGGCCATAATAACCTCTATTTTGTCACTTAAACGGAATACGCGGCTAAATCCAGTTTAACGCCGCAACCCATAGTAGTGGATATGGACACACTGCGAAGGAATTTACCCTTGGCATGAGCGGGCCTGGCGTGGGAAACAGCCTTCAAAACGCTTTCGGCATTTTCAACAATAGCGTTATCATTGAATGACCTTTTTGCGACGGTCATGTTTACGCATCCCAGCTTATCCATTTTAAATTCCACTTTACCTGCCTTGATTTCAGCTATTGCCTTCTCAATATCGTTTGTCACGGTTCCAGCCTTTGGGCTTGGCATCAGGCCCCTTGGCCCCAATACCTTGCCAAGTTTGCTTATGTCTCTCATGATGTCAGGCGTGGCAATGACCACATCAAAATCAAGATAACCAGCCAGGACTTTTTGCACAAGGTCATCCGCGCCGGCAATATCCGCGCCGCAGGCCTTGGCCTTGTCCGCCATATCCGCCTTGCAAAAAACAGCTACCTTGGTCTTCTTGCCTGTCCCGTGAGGCAAAACCACAAAACCCCTCACCGACTGGCTAAGTTCCTTTGTGTCAATATTCAGTCTGATGGAAAGGTCAACGCTTTCATCAAACTTTACCACCGGGCATTTTTTTATTATAGCAACGGCTTCATCAAGTTTATACGCCTGCGCTTTATTATATAAAGTGCTTGCCTGTTTCAAACGCTTATTCATTACCACTCCTGTATCCGGACATTTTTAAGCAAACTCACGCGCCGTTTGATTATCATAGTACAAGCCCGGTTATATTATCAATTTACGTCAATACCCATACTGCGCGCTGTCCCCATGACTACCCTCAAAGCGCATTCTATATCCTTTGTGTTCAAATCCTGCATCTTCGCCTTAGCTATTTCTATGGCCTGTTCGCGCGTTATCTTCGCGACCTTTTCCTTATTAGGCGTGCCTGATGCCTTGGCTATATTTGCCGCCTTTTTAAGCAAGACAGAACACGGAGGGCTTTTGACAATAAAACTAAATGTCCTGTCTTCATACACGCTTATAACAACAGGCAGTGTAAGCCCCTGCCTATCTTTTGTCTTTTCATTAAAAGACTTGCAGAATTCCATAATGTTTAACCCGTGCTGTCCTAACGCGGGCCCTACAGGAGGAGCCGGATTGGCCTGGCCGCCGGGACAATATAGCTTGATCTGCACCTTAACTTTTTTTGCCATGACTGTTTTACTCTTTCCGTTATAATCTCTCTACCTGCCAATACTCAAGCTCAACGGGTGTTGATCTGCCAAATATCATCACCAACACCTTGAGTTTGCCCCTGGCAGGGTTCAATTCCTCTATCGTTCCATTAAAATTAGTAAAAGGCCCTTCTTTTATTCGGACGCTTTCGCCCTGATTAAACGTTACCTTGGGCATGGGCTTTTCTTTTTTTTCTTCGCTCTGCTTGAGTATATTGTCCACCTCTTCATTCAAAAGGGGCGTAGGCTTGTCCCCGGAGCTGATAAAACCCGTAACGCCGGGCGTATTCTTTATAAGATACCAGCTCTCATCCGTAAGTTCCATTTCCACAAGCACATAACCGGGGAAGAATTTTCTTTCGGAAATCTTCTTTTTGCCGCTCTTGACCTCGGAAACAACTTCAGTGGGGATCAACACCTGCGAGATTTTATCCTTTAAATTGCTAAGCTCCAAACGGTTTAAAATATTCGCCTTGACCTTTTCTTCCTGGCCTGTAAGGGCGTGTATGACGTACCAGTGTTTTTCCATAAACTATTTTACTGCCTTATTATAATGTGCACGGCCTTTGAAAATACAAAATCGCATACACCAATAAATGCCGACATGGCCAGAACGCTGATTATCACAACTATCGTTGAGCCTATGAGTTCGTTTTTTGTCGGCCATGATACCTTTTTGAGCTCAACCATGACTTCGCTTATAAAATTGCCAATCTTACCGAACATATTCTACCGCCCATCAAACTATGCTATTGCTTCTATAAAGCCGCGGCCTTGAAAACCTGGCAGGCCTGGAGGGATTCGAACCCCCAACACGCGGCTTTGGAGGCCGCTGCTCTAGCCAATTAGAGCTACAGGCCTTTGTTTGTTATTAATAAACCTGCCATCCTGCCGGCAGGTCTGATTATATTTATTGATGATTCTTTATTTTATTTCTTTGTGCGGGGTCCTTTTATGGCAATTGCGGCAAAACTTCACCAGCTCAAGCCTGGCCGTCGTATTCTTTTTGTTTTTAGACGTAGAATACCACCTGATCTTGCATTCACTGCACGCTAACAATACCTGTTCCCGCATTCTATTATACCTTCACCGTTATATCTTTTATAGTTACTGCCGCGTATTGTTTTATTAAAAAAATCCCGCGGCTTTAAAATACTTATTTTATTATCTCGCTTATGACGCCGGCCCCGACTGTCCTGCCGCCTTCCCTTATGGCAAAACGCAGTTCCTTTTCCATGGCTATCGGGGTTATAAGCGTTACTTCCATGGTGACACTATCACC